>JALQWD010000131.1 GCA_023260175.1 Candidatus Nanopelagicaceae bacterium
ATTTGGTTGCCCACGAATGTATTTTGGATCTTCGTGATATCACCAAGCAAACCGGTGTAACCGTTGATGATGTCGCTAAGCGTCTTATGGACTTTGGTTTCCATGCGCCGACAATGTCATTCCCAGTCCCGGGAACTTTGATGGTCGAACCAACTGAATCTGAAGACTTAACTGAAATCAATCGATTTATTGCAGCGATGCAGAAGATTGCTGCTGAGATTGATGAGGTCCGTAAGGGAAAGATCGCCATCGAAGAGAGCGCACTTCGCCATGCACCGCATACCTCAGCGAGCCTATTAGGCGCCGACTGGAACCGTTCTTACAGCCGTGAAATCGCGGCCTTCCCAGAAGGTCAAAGCTCTAATTTGATGGGAAAACGCGGCAAGTATTGGCCTACAGTGGGTCGAATTGATGGCGCCCACGGGGATAGGAACCTAATCTGTACCTGTCCGCCAGTATCTGATTTCGAATAACCGGAATTAGTTTACTTAACATAATGTAACTTATCGGCGTATAGATACGCTCAAACGGCTACCTGGATTTACCAGTTCAGGGCTGAAACGAGCCTATCTACCGAGGCTCCTAGGCCATATCTCTCTTGAAGCTCCTTAATTGCGTCCATGCTCTTTGGGCGTTTTGGGATCTTTAAATCTACTTTTGGCAAAGGCACATCAGTTGCGCATGCAACCAACTTTGGTGCAAACGATAAATATTCTTGACCTTCGATAATTTTTTTACGAAGTCCTGCAGATAGATGTTCGTGGCCAGCTAAAGCGCCAGCAATTGCTTCTTCGGCGGTTGAATAATGCCTAGCAATCAAGGCTGCACCTTTTTCACCGATTCCTTTTACGCCAGGCAGTCCATCGGATGCATCTCCGCGGAATGTGGCAAATAAACCATAGCGATCACCTGGAATATCGTATTTTTTGGCTACCCATTCTTGATTAACTAAATCGTGATTGCTAATTCCCTTAGCTAAATAAATTACCTGTACATCCGGATCTGGCTTAACTAGTTGAAACAAATCTCTATCACCAGTAACAATACGGATTGGACCTGGTTCTTGAACTGCATAGGTAGCCATCACATCATCAGCTTCATAATCATCTGCACCAACAATTGGTATTCCGAATGCATCTAAAACATCTAAAAGAATTGGAATTTGCGGGGTGAGTAGGTCTGGTTCTTCTTCACCATCACCATCTTCCTCAAGACGATTAGCTTTATATTCTGGGAATAGTTCTACGCGCCAAGTTGGGCGCCAATCGCCATCTAAACATGCAACTAATCGACTTGGTCGATACATCGAAATCAAACGAGCTGACATATCCAAATATCCACGAATTGCATTTACCGGTGTGCCATCAGGCGCCAATAAAGAGTCGGGCATACCATAATAAGCGCGATACCAGAGTGAACCGCTATCTAAAAGCATCAAACTCATGCCACACCTCCTAAATACACGACCACTCCCCGATCAATTTTCTTAATTGCAGATAGACATTTTTCGCGGAGTTCCGGCTTTGCACCAGATACCTGATTAAGTAAATCTATCAACTGTTTCGTTGCACGCACAAAGTCACCGACTGATAGTTCAGAATTACGCAGTACTGAATTAAGTCCATGTCCGCCGCCCCAGCGAAATGCCATCCAGCAGAAGCCAAAATCTGGTTCCTTCTGTGTCTTTAAATCATGTTCGATCTCTAAATTGTGCAGCTTGGACCAGATCGAAATCACCTCTTTAAGAGCATCTTGTATTTGAGTATTTGGAATCTTTGGCGCTTCTGGTTTTCTTGACTCAAAGAGAAACACGGATAGCACTGATGCGATTTCGATATCAGATAATTTATCTAGAACTCCACTATTAATTGTCTCTGCGATTGCTAAATCAGATTCTGCATAAATCTTTGAAAGCATTTTCCCGTTTGGTGTAACTGAATCGCCTTCCAAATATCCCAACTTGTTTAGAACTTGAGTGACGCGGTCAAAAGTTTTTGCAATGACATTAGTGCGGTTTTCGACCCGCGCAATCAGACCTTCATTCTCTCTGATTAGGCGATCGGCCCGTTCTGCAATCCGTGCATGCGCTTCGCGATCATTACATGAGTGGCAAGCATGTTGGCGCATAGCTTTGCGATAACCGGAGAGTTCTTGTTCTAGATGGGCGCGTTGTTTGCTATCTATACGACTGCGTTTGGAAATTAAGATTTCGGCTTGTTTGATCTCTCGGCGTAATTTTGCATACTCAGAGAAATCACCAAGGTGACACAAATTATCTGTTTTGTACTCAGCAATCGCTTCGGTATTTCGACGGATCTGTTTATCTAATCCAACCACTGCTCTATCAGCTTGAAACTGCGCGAATGAAGATTTTAAAGAATTGCGTGCTCGATCTCGCCCATATCTTTCTAACAAATTTATAGACATGTTGTATGTCGGTGAGAAAGAGCTGCGCAATGGATAAGTTCGTGTTGCAGCCAAACCTGCAGCGCTTGCTGAATCTACGGTTGGCGACCATATAACAACAGCATTGCCTTCGACATCAATTCCGCGACGCCCTGCACGTCCAGTTAATTGCGTGTACTCGCCCGGCGTAATGGGTACATGTCCTTCGCCATTCCATTTGGTTAACTTCTCAAGTAGAACTGTGCGAGCTGGCATATTTATACCTAGCGCCAAAGTTTCGGTTGCAAATATTGCTTTGAGAAGACCTCTTTGGAAAAGTTCTTCAACACAAGATTTAAATACCGGCAACAACCCAGCATGGTGGGCAGCAATACCGCGTTCTAGCGCCGCTAACCACTCATGGTGTCCAAGTAGTTCTAAATCCTCAGAATTAATAGTTGATGTGTATTTAAGTGCAGTTGCTCTAATCTCTTCTCGTTCTTCAGTTGAAGTTAACCTTAAGTTTGCTGCTAAACATTGTTTTACCGCAGAGTCACAACCCTGTCTTGAGAAGATGAAGGTAATTACTGGGAGCATTTGATTGAACTGTAATTTTTCAATTACCTCTGAACGAGATAGTCGATTCTCATCATCCCTTCTTCCACGATGATGTGGAGTTCGGATACGTCGAAGAGCCTCTCTTTCAGTCTTAAAGAGTGCTTGATTAACCGTTCCATCCTCGTTGAATAGATCTATTAGGCGATTACTAATGAGAACATGTTGATAAAGCGGCACGGGTCGCGTCTCAGAAACTATTACAGATGTGTCTCCGCGAACAGCTTGAAGCCACTCCCCGAACTCTTCCGCGTTAGAAACAGTTGCCGAAAGCGAAACCACTTGAACGCTCTCCATAAGGTGAATCAAAACTTCTTCCCATACCGCGCCACGGAATTTATCCGCTAGATAGTGGACCTCATCCATCACCACAAAGCCAAGGTTTATTAGGGTTGATGAATTTGTATAGAGCATATTTCTGAGCACTTCTGTGGTCATAACCATAATTTGAGCATCGCTATTGATGCTGTTATCGCCAGTTAGTAGTCCGACGCGATCCTCACCAAAACGCTCCACAAATTCTTGGTACTTTTGATTAGAGAGCGCCTTGATAGGTGTGGTGTAGAAACATTTCTTGCTTTGTTCTAAAGCGAGATAGGCGGCAAATTCTCCAACTATGGTTTTGCCAGCGCCGGTAGGTGCTGCAACCAATACACCCTTTCCGCTTTCTATTGCATGACAACCCTTGATTTGAAAGTCATCTAGGTCAAAATCAAAGGTCTCAAAAAATGCAGTTGCGATGGGATGCTTGCCCTTCGCTTTAACGGCAGCCATTCGCTCAGACGGAGTTAGTTCTGCCATGTTTTCAGCGCTCCTGGGATAGCTTGAATATTGGCTGGCATTGGACCAACTCGCTCACCGTCTGCATAACAGACAGCGTCTGCCTCAATAGATATTTCGTGGGCTCGAATTATCTCTACCTGCGGGTGTTCAATGTGTTTGCCTTCATAAACGGATGGAAAAATCCTTACAAATTCGCGTTTGCTTACTGGATTTAGAATCATCAAATCCAGTAAGCCATCATGAAGATCAGCATCTGGGCAGACCAACATTCCTCCGCCATATGAACGGCCATTACCTGCAGCAATTAACATCGCTTCACGACTATAACTCTTGCCATCGATTACAAATTTATATTCCAATGGCCTAAATGATGGAAGTTCAAGCGCCATTGCAACGTTGTATTTAGATGGGCCTTTAGGCCACTTCATTTTGTTCGCTCGTTCATTAACAACCGAATCAAAACCAGTTGAAGCAATGGCTCCGAAGTATTCGCCGTCAATAGAACCTAGATCTATTTGCACAAATTGTTGATTTAAAGCTACCCATAAAGGTTCTAGGGGCTTAGCAGGTTCCCAACCTAGTGTGCGCACAAAATCATTACCTGTACCAGCTGGAATTGTGGCAATTGGCAAATCAAAAGCAACAGCAATCTGAATAACCATATGCATCAATCCATCGCCACCGATTGCAATGATTCCTTGGAAGCCACCTTTGCTTGCTTCTCGTTGCAAGTTCTCTTGAAAAGTAATGGAATTCGATCCAGTTACTAATTGATAATCAATACTGCGATTCGAGAGGAAATTCGCAACTTCTTGAGTGACTATTGTCCCTCTACCCTGCCCGCTAGTTGGATTAGTCGCTAATAGCCACATTGCGTCTGCGATCGTTAAGAAGTGCAATGCCACCTGCCGCGAAATAGAAGGCATAAAGAGGTAGCGCTAATAGAAGCATTGTCAATGGATCGGCAGAGGGAGTAAAAGCTGCAATAAAAAAAGTGATTCCGAAGATCCAGATACGCCATGGGCGCAAAATTGCTTTACCGGAAACAGCTCCCAAAAGATTCAGTGTTACTAGGAATACTGGCAGCTCGAAGGCCAAACCAAATAGCAGAATTACTCGTAAAACAAAATCTAGATAATCACCGAAATTGATTAGATTCTGCAACTCACTTGGCGTAAATCCAAAGAGCACTCGAATCGCGATAGGCAATATTTTGTAGCCCAAGAAGACGCCGGCTGCAAAGAATGGTGTTGCCGCAAAGAGGAAGAGAAAAGCACGCTTCTTCTCGTGTCTGTGCAATCCAGGAGCCACAAAAGCCCAGAGCTGATAGATCCAGAGCGGAGCTGTAATAATCAAGCCGGCAATTAATGAAACTTTAATCTGCAGATTAATAGGCCCAAGAACGCCGTTGATAAAGAGCGCACCGCACTGTTCGGAGCCAGAGCTTTGAGCGAGTTTTAGATCGCAAACAGGTTGTGCAAGTTGTTGAATAATTTGATTATAGAAAAACCAATTTGCAATAAATCCGATGCCAACTATTAGAGCAGATTTAAAGATTCGCTCTCGAAATTCAGCTAGATGTTGAAGCAGTGGCATAACGCCACTAGAGGTACTAGCCACGGCTTAGTTGTCGCTTGAATCCTTCTTATTATCTTCTTTGCCATCTTTCATTTCGGCTTTGAAGATACGGAGTGACTTTGCAACCGACTTTGCTGAATCCGGTAGGCGCTTCGCTCCAAAAAGGATTACCAATACAAGTACTAGTAAGAGAATATGTGTCGGTTCGCGTAGAAACATGGTTGTAGATTACTAGATAATGGCTATAGATAAAGCGCCAAAGCTGCCTTGGCTCTGCTTGAAATCTCTGTACGTAGCGATGGTGTTATAGCCTCTGCCGAGCCTCCTAGAGCCAAAATCTGTTGAACTAGCCATTCATCTGAAAAATGTTCGACAATCTCGGTGGAACCCAGAAGCTCTCGCACCAGTCTCTGATTGCTGTGAACATTGATGCGACTGCTCTTCTTGCTCGATGTCGTTGGAACATTATTGGGCGCCAACTCGCTGCTTGCTAAAACCTCTAGGTTTTCAATGCGGTTGATATTAAAGGTACGTCTATCGTTAGCCACTTTGCAGTGAGCTTTCAGATAAACCTGACCAGCATCCTTGTAGATTTCAAAAGGAAGAATCTCTCTAACCTTGTTGAGATACTTAATTTTCACAACTTTATTATTCTGAATAGCCTGAGCAATCTCACCGATATATTTATCACCAGGCGTTACCGCGAAATCTATGTTGCTATGCAATTTCGAAATTAAGAGTTCTTTCAACTCTCCTGATCTTTGGCTACCTTGTTCGCGCAGAATTTCCAAACCAATCACCAAAGTTGCAATCTCGGTCTGAGTTAAGGTTCTTGGTTGCTTCAATTCATCAGCATTTCGAACAGTTACATAGCCATCCTCAAATTGAAACTCCATCAATTCAAGTGGCGTCTGCCCAGGTAAACCACACATATACAGAAGCCAGAGATCCTTTTCGACCTCTTTTACGCTCACTCCAAATTTATTAGCCAAAGAATCGATCGATACCCCTTGATGAGAAACTATGTACGGGACTAGATCTATTAGCCTGGCAAGTCTTGCGTTATTTGCCATGTAGTTTCACCAACTCATTGAGTTTCTTAGTCACTGTGCTAACTAGTGCTATCGGTTCGCGCAGAATCACATTAGGTGAATATTTCAAGACCTTACTGATGGCATCATTCTCTGACTTGAAATTAACTCTGCAAAGCAACCATTCATCATCTTCGGATAAAACTTCGGCATTGGCAAGAATCTCTGCGGCTTGATCACGTCTAATTGAAGCCATCGCTTCAATAGTTGGGAAATGGCTCTTAGGTAGAGAAATTGCTCTTGGCTGAAAACTTTTCGCTGTTCTCTTAATATCACCTTGAATGCGATCTAATCGATAACTTCGCTCTTCATTCTTTGCGGTATCTGTTGCAAAAAGATACCAACGACTATCTTGGGAATAAATGCCAAGCGGAGCAACTTTTTTGTTTTCTGCAATATCCGCAGAATTGAGGTATCCAATTTCAATAATCTTTCGATTCTCGATGGCATCTAAAATTTCAGAAATGTTTGGCGGAACATGAGCGATTGTTGGGGCTAGAGGCATACCCGAAAAATCAGCCGTAATTCCAAGCGAATCAAGGCGAATGGATGTCTGCAGCGCAATATCGGAAAGCGCACTCTCCTTCCAGGCCTCTGATGCAAGCGCTAGGAGCGCAACATCCTCATTCGACAATTCACCCAAATCAAATCGATATTTATCGGGAGAAATTCGATAACCAATTTCATCATCAAAGAGCGGATCAATGCTTTTCATCTCGATCTCGATACCGAGTGCGCGTAGTTCCTCTTTGTCGCGTTCGAACATGCGATCCGTAGCTTCGCCGCTACCTTCATACCCTGCAACAAGTTTGAAGATCTGGCTCTTGGTAAGAAACTTCTTTGTAGCTAAGAGCGCAATAGTTAGATTAACTAGGCGTTCATTCTTCTCCGATGCCATAAGCACCCTTCGAAGGTCGACGACGACGTTGCAATAGTTCGGTACCTGGAGCGATACGACGGGCAAAAATTAGGAAGCCGGTATGCCCAATCATGCGATGCTCTGGTCGAACCGCTAAACCATCATGATGCCAAGGACGAACTAGAGATTCAAAACTTTCAGGTTCGGTAAATCGTCCATCTTTCTTTAGCGCCTCTGCAACATTTGAAAGCTGTGTTGTTGTGGCCACGTAGGCCATATATACGCCACCAGGAACCAAAACTTTAGCTGCTAAATCGATACATTCCCAAGGCATCAACATATCTAGAATCACGCGATCATATTGTTCGTTTAATTCTTGCTCTTCCAAACTCCCGAGCGTTAGCTTCCAATTTTCAGGAAGCCCGTTGAAATAGTGTTCGACATTAGATTTAGCATTTGCGGCGAACTCTTCGCGACGTTCGACAGAATGAACATGTCCGGTTGGCCCCGCTGCTCGCAAGAGTGAAAGTGTTAAAGCCCCAGAACCAACTCCGGCTTCTAGAACTCTTGCTCCTGGGAAGATGTCGGCAAAGCCAACAATAAGGGCTGAATCTTTAGGATAAACAATGGTGGCACTTCGTGGCATTGTTAATACGTAATCGGTGAGAAGAGGCTTGAAAGCCATGAATTTTTGAATTACACCAGTAGTTGAATTGATACTTACTACGCTGCCTTCCGGCATGCCAATCAAATCATCATGTTTGATGAAACCTTGATGGGTATGAAACTCTTTACCTGGAGTTATGTTGAAGGAATACTGTCGACCTTTATTGTCGGTCAGCTGAATTCGATCGCCTTCTGAGAAAAAACCGCTCTGCTTAGCCACGCGCCTATCTTATGCTGTCATAGCCTTGCGATAGGTTCTGTAATCATGGATGTAATAAGACTCTCGCCTAGTCGTATAAGCGACTATCAACAATGTCCACAGCTATATAACTATCGAGTCATCCAGAAATTGCCAGAACCGATCAGTCTCGATGCCGCACGTGGAACTTTGGTGCACACAATTCTTGAAGAACTCCTGGCGCAACCTGCTCAATTTCGCACTTTAGAAAACGCGATTGCCAGCGCTCCCCTTCATTGGCAGAACCAGAAAGAGAGCGTTCAGGAGTTAGCAGCCGCGGTAACTGATGAAAAAGAATGGCTAGATCGAGTAGCTTCTCTATTGAGTAGCTACTTTGAATTGGAGAATCCACAGAGTTTCGAACCTACGCACATGGAAGAGCATCTTGAGCTAGATGAAGAAGATTCACTTCTCTTGCATGGCTACGTAGATCGAATTGATATTGCTCCTACTGGTGAAGTTCGAATCGTTGATTACAAGACAGGTAAAGCGCCACGTGCAGGTTATGAGGAGAAAGCGCTCTTCCAGCTGCGCTTCTATGCCCTACTCTGGTATCGCATTCATGGCGAAGTACCACGATTGATACAGCTGCTCTATCTCGGCGATAAGCAGGTCTTAAAGAGCTCTCCTACAGAGTCAGAGATTCTAAATGCAGAGAAGAAGGCGCTGCAGGTTGGCAAAGAGATAAAGATTTCAATCGAAAAAGATTATTGGCCAACACAGAAAAGCAGATTATGCGATTGGTGCAGCTTTAAAAATATCTGTCCTGCTTTTACCAATTAAGCCAAAATTCGCGGAGTAAATCTACGCTCAGCTCTTCAAGCGAATGGATAACTTTAGTTTGATGGTCGCTCTCAATCTTCACAAGGTGTGGAACCGCAATTACCTTTGCACCGCTAGCTCTGGCTGCCGCTACTCCAGTTGCAGAATCTTCCAAAATCAAACATTTTGAAATATCAACGCCCAGAGTCGAAGCAGCTTTTAAATAACCTTCAGGATCGGGTTTAGTAACTTTCACATCATCGGCAGAAATAGTGGTTGCAAATGGAATTGGTTGCACATGTTTTAACGCTGCATCAACAATGACTCTTGGACTTGCAGAGACCAGCGCCAGTGGAACGCCTGCGAGATTTAAATTTTTAATGAGGTCTTTAGCGCCCGGCATAAAGTCAGCGCTCTCGCCTACCTTCTCTGCCATCAAATCGATGATGGCCTTATGAAAATAGGGTCCAGATTCAGCGCCAGTTAGGTCGCTCATGTATTGCCCTACTTTAGAGAGCGGACCACCTAGGCAATAAGCCTGATCTTCAACGCTCCAGCTGTAGCCATAAGGTTCTGTAAGTTCGATCTCCGCTTCTAACCATTGCGGTTCGGAGTTGATGGTGAGCCCATCCATATCGAAGAAAACAGCATCAAAGAAATTGCTCGCCACGCGCGAAAGGTTACCGTAAGGTTTTCTTATGCAGATCCACCAAATCCCGCAGTTGCGAAATCCAGTTGCGATTATGGCATTTAATGGCTGGAACGATGCCGGCGAAGCCGCATCGGGTGCATTAACACATTTGATGGGTTGTTGGGGCAATCAAGAGAATTTGATCGCAGAATTTAATTCTGAGGATTTTTATGATTACCAACAAATACGTCCAACAGTCTTCATCGACAATTCGCAAATTCGCCAATTGAAATGGCCAAATACCAATGTATATGCAATCTTTACACCGCACTTGCCTTTTGACTTTGTAATAGTTCGTGGCCCAGAACCATCATTTAAGTGGCAGAGTTTTTCAAATCAACTATTAGATCTCTTTGATGATTTAGAAGTAAATCTGGTGGTATCCGTTGGTGCGTTGTTAGCTGATGCCCCACATACTCGCCCAATCTCCGTAACCGGCACCAGCTCCAATCCCGAGTTAGCAAAGCGAATTGGCGTAGAGGTAAGTAGATACGAAGGTCCAACCGGGATATTGGGAGTTATTCAAGATGCCTCACAGCGTCGCGATATTGATGCCTTTTCTATCTGGGCTGCACTTCCACATTATGCTGCTGGTTCCCCGTCACCAAAAGCGACTCTTGCACTTATCGAAGAGCTCTCTGATTTCTTCGACATCTCCATTCCAATCGGAGACTTGCCAGAAGCTGCAAAAGCCTGGGAAATTGCAGTCTCTCAATTGGCCGAAGAGGATTCTGAAATCAGCGAATACGTTAAGCAACTCGAAGCAGATAAGGATAAATCTCCGGAAGAAAGGAGAACCTTAAGAAGTAAAACATTTCCTAAAATGGCAAAAG
>JALQWD010000136.1 GCA_023260175.1 Candidatus Nanopelagicaceae bacterium
AGTGCGGCAGCAGGTGTTTCCACCATGACGCCAACTTGCTTGATACCAACTGCGCGTGCGCGCTTTGCAAAATCAGCAGCTTCAGCTGGAGTATTGATCATCGGCGCCATAACCCAGAGATCAATTTCGATTCCCTTTGCCGCTTCCGCGATCGCTTCTAGTTGGCGACTTAAAACGCCATCACTTGTGCGTGTTAAACGCCATCCGCGAACACCAAGCGCTGGATTCTCTTCGTGAATTGCGTTGATGTAAGGAACCGGCTTATCGCTACCGGCATCAAGAGTTCTAACTACGACACGCTTTCCTGCCATCGGAGTAAACACGGTGCGATACATCTGGATCTGTTCTTCAACAGATGGTTCGGTAACTGAATCTAAAAATAGAAGCTCGGTGCGGAATAACCCAATGCCCTCTGCCCCAGCGGCAACCGCGGCAACAGATCCATCGCCATCGCCACAGTTACCAAGCAATTTAACTGGCGTGCCATCAGCTAAACGGCCAGGGCCGGTAACACTTGCAGCACGTGCACGTAGCGCATCTTCTTTGACTTGGCGTTCGTGAATAGTTGCTTCATCAGGTGAAGTAATAACTTCTCCGGAGCGACCATCAGCTAAAACATTCATGCCATCGGTTAATTGCATAACGCCTGAGCAACCAACGATTGCAGGGATTCCTAAACCGCGCGCCACAATTGCTGTGTGCGAAGTCGGGCCGCCCTTTTCTACAACTAGCGCAAGTGCATACTTTAAATTAAGTGCGGCGGTATCTGCAGGTGTTAAATCTTCAGCCACGATAATGGTTGGCGCAGTAAGCACTAATCCTTCTGATTCGGTACCAGATAACTTTGCTAACAAGCGATTGCAGATCTCATCTAAATCCGCGGCGCGCTCTGCAAAGTATCCACCAATAGCAAGTAGCGCCTCTTTAAAGCCAGCAAATGCCGCAACTACATCTGCGCGTACATCAGGATAGGTAATATCTTGATCAAGACGTGCGCCAATTGCTTCAACTAGCGCAGGATCTTGCGCGATCATCGCCTGCGCAGCTAAAACTTCTTTGGCAACATCTAATTCAATATTTGCAGCTGCGCGTTCTAAATCTTCGCCAACTTTAGTTAAACCATCAAAAATCTCACGCGGAGATGCAGAAATCGCATCTGTAGAAACCATGTTAATTACTTTGCGAATTGGTCCTACAGCTACTCCGGGTGAAACACCGATGCCTTTTAGACCGCTCATAGTGGTTAATTCTATTTACTGTCTTTATTTCGCACAATGCAAGATTTTTCAAGCACAAAAAGAAGTCAGCCCCGATCAAATATGACCGGGGCTGACTTAGTTAATCTATTTAATTAAGCAGCAGCCTTAGCTGAGCTCTTAAGTGCAACAACCATACCTGCTGAAACAACAGTTCCAACAATGATTGCTAATGCATAAGTAGCTACGCCACCAATTAATGGAAGTACCCAAATACCACCGTGAGGTGCCTTTAGAGTATTTTCAAATGCCATAACCATTGCGCCTGTAACAGCAGAACCGGTCATGATTGATGGGATAACGCGTAGTGGGTCTGCAGCTGCGAATGGAATCGCACCTTCAGTGATGAATGAAGCACCAAGCACCCATGCAGCCTTACCGTTCTCGTGCTCTGCCTCTGTGAAGAGGTTCTTACGTAGAACAGTTGCAAGTGCAAGACCAAGTGGTGGTGTCATACCAGCAGCCATAACTGCCGCCATAACTGTCCACTCCTTAGCGCTTGTTGCACCAGCTGCAACGTTTGAAAGTCCACCAGCAGCAAATGTGTATGCAACTTTGTTAACTGGTCCACCCATATCGAATGCCATCATCAAACCAAGGACGATGCCAAGAACGATTGCGGAACCTGTTCCCATATCTGCAAGCCATGATGTTAGTGACTTGTTTAGTGAGGCTACCGGCTTACCGATTACATAAACCATGAGGAATCCGATTACGAGTGATGAGAGAAG
>JALQWD010000035.1 GCA_023260175.1 Candidatus Nanopelagicaceae bacterium
GTTAATACAACTATGTTCATCGCATTGCTTCACGTAAAGGTTTGCGTAATAGGAAAACTATTGTTACTCCGATAATCAACATTACGGCTGAAAGCGCATATGCAGTATCAACATTTACATCAAGCTCTTGATAAATCAACATAGTCCAAGTTTGCGTAGTTCCCGGTAGAGAGCCAGCGAACATCAAAGTTGCACCAAATTCTCCGATTGCTCTTGCCCACGCAAGAATTCCGCCAGTTGCGATGGCGCTACGGGATTGCGGGATAGCTATCTTCTGAAAAAGTTCATTGCCATCTGCGCGATCAATAATCGCTGCATCTTCTATCTCTTTAGGCAGTTGTCTGAAATTCGATTCACAAATTAGAACCACAAATGGCAACCCAACAAATACCCCAGCCAGAACTACTGCGCTAGAGGTGAAAGGCATTGACCAATTTGTTTTCTCATAAATCCAATGACCAATTAACCCGTTTCTACCCATTAATGAAATAAGTGCGATGCCAGCAACAGTTGGAGGCAAGACAATTGGCGCAAGAACAAACGGCCTAATGAAATTGGTCAATTTATTCGAACTTTTCGCCAATATCCATGCCAATGGCACTCCAAAGAACAAGGCCAAGGCAGCCGATAAAGTTGAAGTCCAGAGCGATAATTTGATTGCCGTTAAATCGTTTAGCGCTCCAAAGAAATTACTCCAGGGCACTTTGACCATTAATGCAAAAAGTGGTGCCACAATAATAATCGCAGCAGTCGCGGCAAGAGTCTTAGTCAGTAAACCAAATTTCATATCGGCTGAAACCCTTTCTCCGCCAGCTGCCTAATTACCTTCTTAGATTGCAGATAGCTCCTGAATGTCGCAGCCCACCGGTTCTTGCTTAACGATGCAATTTGATAAGTAGTCGTTGCCGCTTCTAAATCTTTAAATTCTATGGCTCGAAGAGAAGAATTAGCGATTACATCTGTTCTATAGATAATCGCCGCATCAACTTCGTTTGCAACTAGTTTTGCTACCGCGCTAGAAACCTTTGGCTCGAGCGATACTGGCTTACTGGTTACATTTTCGCTCTTGAGCGCGTTGTCCGCGACCTCACCGCATGGAACAACATGCGCACACTGAATCCATTTCGCGCCATGATTCAAATCTGTAAATGCAGTAATAGTAGATTTCTTAGGAACCGCTAGAACTACTCGATTTTTAACGTAATCAGATCCCCCAACAAATGGTTCGGCAGAGACGAAAATATCTGCAGGCGCACCAGCTTTTATTTGATTAGCTAAAGTTGTAGATGCTTGAAATGAGAATATAACTTTGATTCCCTTGTGTTGCTTTTCAAAATTCCTGCCTATTTGGGTGAATCTTTCAGTCAAGCTGGAGGCAGCAAAGACGGTAATTTTCGTATCTGCATTAGCAACAGGCGGAAAGAGAATTAACGCTATTAGCGCGAATACGGTAATTCTCTTCATTTCGCGAGTATATAAGGCTATTCTTACGCTCACTTATGGTTGAGATTGTTGCAATTTTCATTGTTGGCTTATCTGTTGGTTTTCTAAACGGATTTGCAGGTGGCGCATCAGTACTCTCTTTCCCGGCAATGATCGCAGTGGGACTAAATCCTGTAACTGCAGCGATGACTAATGCTCTAGGCGTATGGACTGCAAATGTTGGCGCGCTTTACGGACGTTTTGGTGAAATTAAGGGAATCATAAAAGCTGAAAGCCAGCTAATTGGCTATTCAATGATTGGCGCGGTGCTTGGTGGTTTAGCTTTAGCGCTAATGCCGATTGAAGGCTTTCAAAAATTGGTTCCGATTCTCATTTTGGCGGCATCGCTCTCTTTGTTTATTAAAGTTCAAGAGAATCTCACTCCGCTTAAACAAAAGATTGAGTATTTCTGGTTAACCGCGATTGGTTTTTATGCTGGCTATTTCGGTCCAGGTCAAGGAGTTATGACAATCGCCGTATTGGCAAGAGATGCTAAACGTTCTGTTGCAGATATAAATGTAAGTAAGAATGTGGTTGTTACCATGACTTGTATAGGATCAAACTTGATTTATATCGCCAGCGGAAAAGTTGATTGGACATATGCAACTGACCTAGCAATTAGCTGTGCAATCGGCGGATTCTTTGGTGCAAAAGTTGTAGATAAATTTAGCCGCGAGGCATACCGAATGGGTATTTTTGTTATCGGAGCGCTTTGCGCCGTCTGGTTTGCTAAAGAATACTGGCTTTAATTATTCGTCGTCGTGGCGACGGTTTGCAGTAATTTCTAATACGTGTGTTGAACGCAGCACGATCAAAATAATCACAGTTAATCCAACAGAAGCAATTTGGAATCCAAGGCCAACGGCACAGCCCATTGCTGCCGTTGCGAAAACAGTTGCCGCTGTAGTTACGCCTTTTGTGCCTGAATCACGAGTTTGAAAGATTAAACCGGCGCCAAGAAAACCAATGCCTGTGATGATGGCATGCATTGCGCGTGTAGGGTCACCGAACTTCGCATTGATATCAAGAATCTGGCCAATGTTTACGATTGCGGCAGCAGATGCACCTACTAGCGCCATTGTGCGCGGACCGACCGATTTGCCAGCACGGTCACGTTCCCATCCAATTGCCGATCCCAATAAAGCTGCAATTGCAGCGTTAATGATTACTAGTAATTGTTGAGATAGTTCTACAGAGCCGAATTCAATCATTGCGGGAGTTTACGCTTGTTTGACGCACTTTCCAAGAGTGAACGATAGAAATTCCGAAAATATATAGCGGAAATAGAACCAATATTGGTCTTAATGCGGTTGGGCCATTTGGATATTGCATTGATAGCGCAGTTAAAGCTACAAAATAAATCACTGCAAGTGACCAAGTTATTGGACGTAAATATTCTACTTTTACAAGATGCGGGAATTTCAATTTAGTTAAGCTCAATATTGAGAGCGCAATAATTATTGCGATGACATAACTTTCACGGGTACCTAGGATAATAAAAGTTGGTATTACTAAATTCCATGCAGCAGGGAAACCATTAAACCAATGATCGTCTGTTTCTTGATCAGTTCTGGCAAACCAGAGCGCACCAGTAAAAATAATTGATCCTGCGTAAATAAAGCTCCAGTCACCGGTTAAGAGTTCAAGTTTTATAAACATTACAACAGGAACAACTACGCAAGTTACATAATCGACTACCAAATCTAAAATATGACCATCAAATTTTGTTGCATGAATATGGATATCAATTTTGCGTGCTATTGGTCCATCAAATCCATCAATTAACTGGCAGATAATTAGCCAAAGCAAACCGCTGCGGTAATTGCCATTTATGAATTGCTCAAGCGAAATTAAACCTGCAATAGCGCCAAATGCCGTGATTGAATGAATCAAATATCCCGCTAATACTTTGCGCATTAGGAAACCCTATTACTTAATGCGGTGTATTTTATGATTTGCCGCTTGTGCTACCGGTCTAATAATCAATGAATCAATATTTACGTGCGATGGGGCCATTGCGCACCATCTAATCGCCTCTGCGATATCACCCGCAGTTAGCGGTTCTGCAACACCTTCGTAAACTTTTTCCGCAGCCTCTTTGCTACCTAAACGAACTTCCGAAAATTCTTCAGTTTTAACCATGCCAGGAGCAATTTCTGTTACGCGAATTGGTTCGCCATTTAGTTCAAGGCGAAGAGTTTGGGCAATCGCTAACTCAGCGTATTTGGCATGAGTGTAGCTGCCGCCGTTTTCATAAACAGAGTGACCTGCAGTTGAAGTGACAACCACGATATGGCTTGAGCTGTTTGCACGGAGTGCGGGCAAGAGGGATTTAGTTACGCGTAATGTGCCAAGTACATTTACGTCGTAAGTTTTCTGCCATATTGCTGGATCAGCTTTTTCGATAGGCGCTGAATCAAATGCTCCTCCGGCATTGTTCACTAACAAAGCAACACCACGATCACCAATTGCTTTCACAAGATTATCTACGCTAACTTGATCTGTTACATCAAGTTGGATAGCTTCGATATTTGAGTTCTTCTCTGCGAGCGCTTTCAAGCGATCAATCCTGCGTGCGGCAGCGATAACATGAAAACCATTGCTTGCGAGTAACTCTGCTGTTGAGTACCCGATGCCGCTACTTGCTCCTGTTACAACCGCAAGTTTCATTAAACAGTTGCCGCCATTGCTTTGGTATGAGCAGGTGATGAGCCACAGCATGAGCCAATTACATTTACGCCCATAGCTTTCATATCTAGTGCGTACTTAGCCATCTCTTCTGGAGTTCCGTCATAGATGAAATCTCCGCCAACTAATTTAGGTAGGCCCGCATTTGATTGGGTAATAATAAATATGCCTTCAGGACGCGCATCTGTTAACTCTTTTGCAATCACGCGCATCTCATCTACTCCGCGACCG
>JALQWD010000062.1 GCA_023260175.1 Candidatus Nanopelagicaceae bacterium
GAGAAAGAACTACGTTGTTACGGTTCTTATCAAGTTCGATGATGCGAGCTTCAACGGTCTTGCCAATGTATGGTGATAGATCGCGAACTCGGCGCATCTCAACTAGTGAAGCTGGCAAGAATCCACGAAGTCCGATATCTACAATCAATCCGCCCTTGACTACCTCGATGACAGTTCCGGTTACGACCTCGTCGCGCTCCTTCTTGCCTTCGATCTCGCCCCACGCCTTTTCATATTGCGCGCGCTTCTTTGAAAGAATTAAACGCCCTTCTTTATCTTCCTTTTGAAGAACTAGGGCTTCGATACTCTCTCCAACTTTGACCAATTCATTTGGATCAATGTCATTGCGAATTGATAATTCGCGGGATGGGATAACACCCTCTGTTTTATATCCGACGTCTACTAGAACTTCGTCACGATCTACCTGAACGATTACGCCAGATACTAGATCGCCGTCATTGAAATTTCGGATTGTGCCTTCGATTGCGGCAAGAAAATCTTCTGCTGAGCCAATATCGTTAATTGCGATCTGTGGCTTGTTTGATGTAGTCAAAATACTCCGTAGGGATAATTTGTAGTAGGAATGAAAATTGATGGATTCAAAGTTCAACTTGCGAAGGGCAAGTTTATTAGCCGCCTAAATATGGAGCAAATCGGTCAAAAACTCCCCTCATCTCCCCTACGATAAGGCTGAAAATGAAGCGTTATAAAGAGATTTGGTCGGTCAGGGTTGCAAGAAATCTGCTCCTAGCCGCATTTCCTGCACGTATGGCCTATTCAATGATTAGTTTGGCGATCTTCTTTAAAGCCGAACAGACCACTGGATCAATTCCGATTGCAGGCCTAGCGCTTGGTTTAAATTCTTTAGCAGGATCTTTTACCGCCGGTATTCGTGGCGCAGCAATTGATCGCTGGGGACATAAATGGCCAATTCGAATTTTAGTTCCAGGCTATGCTGCCGGAATCTTCATGGAGAATATGGCAACAACTTCAACAGAAATTTTAGTTTGGGCATTTATTTTAGGAATTTCAGCTCCACCAATTAATATCTCTATTCGCCCTCTATGGAAACAAATTTTCCCAGAGGAATTAGTACGTGGCGCTTACGGCGTAGATACCGCGCTTATGAATTCAGTTGGCGTTATCGGACCTGCAATTGCCACGACGCTCTCACTTTCATCTCGTCCAGGTAGCGCGCTTACTGTTTGCGCAATTTCAATGCTGGTTGGGGGTTTCGCGCTAGAGCGCATCATTACCTCGCGCAGTTGGGAACATGAGAAGAAAGAACCAAATCAAGCAAGCTTCCTTCGCGTACCAGCTATTCAATTACTTATGTTTGAAGGAATATTTATTGGGCTTGGGTGGGGCTTCTTCGATGTTGGAGTTCCTGCCTACACAACTTTAGAAGGCGTCCCGCATCGCACTGCATGGTTATTTGCAATTATGGCGGCAAGCAATGTTGCTGGCGGATTAATTGCAGGACTATTAAAGAAACGCAAGTCTTCATATAAAACCATGCGCTCAATTTACGGCGCTTGGGCGTTATTCTCATTGCCGCTCTATTTCACTCAACCCAACTGGTCGCTTGCGCTGGTCGGTGCAGCTCTTGGTTTAGCTGGTGGCGCGCTGCAGGTTATTTATTTTGAAGTTTTGGAATTAGTTCGTCCGCCTGGTACCGCAACTGCTTCGCTAGGCTGGCTATGGACAATCGAAGGATCAATGGCGGCGTTAGGTGCAGCAATTGGTGGATTTGTCGCAAAGAATTTTTCACCACAGATTTGTTTAGGTACAACTTCGGTAATGCTCTGCATTGGATATCTGATCATGACTGTAGGCAGGAAACGATTAGCTGCCGCAGATATTCCGCCTACAGAAAAGGCAACTACTGAAGCAATTGGCGATACTGAAGATTTAACGAATTAATGTTCGGCGGCATGCCAGCTGCTGCCGTGGCCGATATTTACAGATAGCGCAACTTTGAGTGGATAGGCAGCGCCCATCTCTTCTTTAACTAGAGCAACCAATTGTTCCAGTTCTGAATCAACATATTCGAAGAGTAATTCATCATGAATCTGTAGAAGCATTCGAGACTTTAGTTTTGCCTTTTTCATCGCTGCATCTACGCGCAACATTGCCAATTTAATAATATCCGCAGCTGTTCCTTGAATAGGTGCGTTGAGCGCAGCACGCTCAGCAATGTCGCGTTTAAATTTATTATCGCTCTGCAAATCAGGTAAGTATCTACGACGACCCATCAAAGTTTCGGTATAGCCATCTTGTTTAGCTTGCTTAACAACCGTAGCCAAATAATCGCGAATTCCGCCAAAACGAAGGTAGTACTTCTCCATCAGCGCAGATGCTTCTCCGGGAGAGATATCTAATTGTTGCGATAAGCCAAAGGCGCTCAAGCCATATGCCAGACCATAAGACATAGCTTTAATCTGTCTACGCATCTCTGGGTCAACTTCGCTAGGTTTTACTCCAAATACAAGAGATGCAACAGTTGAATGTAAATCTTCCCCAGAAGCAAATGCTTCAAGCAACTTTTGATCTTCAGCTAAATGAGCCAAGATGCGCATTTCAATTTGGCTGTAATCAGCGGTAAAGATTCCATCGAAACCTTTACCTGCCACAAAACCATCGCGAATTTTTCGCCCAAGTTCAGATCTAATAGGTATGTTCTGCAAATTTGGGCCAGTCGATGACAAGCGACCCGTTGCCGCTACCGTCTGCTGGAAATGGGTATGAATACGACCATCATTTTGAACTTCTGCCAATAAGCCATCAACAACGCTCTGCAATTTACTCGCTTCACGAATCTTCAATAGCGCTTCTAGGACTGGATGTTTAGTCTCTGAAAATAGCCATTGCAAACTTTCAGCATCGGTTGTGAAGCCAGTTTTAATCTTCTTAGTTTTCGGAAGTTTTAGTTCATCAAAGAGCACAACCTGTAGCTGCTTTGGTGAAGCCACATTAAATTCATGACCTGCAGCTTTAAATGCTGCCTGGCTTTGAGCGTGAACTTCCTTTTGCAGATCTTCGCCCTGCTGCTTTAGTGTCGACTTATCAATAGCCACACCAAATCGTTCCATCTCAGCGAGGACAACGGACACTGGTATTTCTAAATCATTTAGAAGTTCTAGCGCACCGCGTTCGCCTAAGTCTGCAACTAATTTATCGCGCAATGCGAACATGGATGAAGCTTGATTAGATAACGATGCATCAGCAAATCCATATCTTTCCAGCACATCAATAATCGCATTTAGTCGATTACCTGGATCAACTAAATAAGCGGCTAAGGCGCTATCAAAAACTACGCCATTGAAATCAGTAACGCGAGCTAGTGACTTAAAATCATGTGCGATTTTTTCAATTTTAGGATCAGCAAGCCATGGGCCAATCTCATCTGACATCACTAAATAAACTTCTTCGGGCGAGAGTGCCACCGCATAAGAACTTAAACGTTCATCCATAAGCTCAAAGGCAAATCCAACAGTTCCGGTGAATCCCTTTAATTTGGCGTTCACTTCATCTGGAGTTGAAAAACTGACATCAACCGCGATTTGCGCCTCCTGCTTTGCCGGAAGTTTCGCTAGCAGCGACTTAAATTCTAATTTGGCAAATATGTTTCGTAGCGCTTCAGGATCAAAGCTCTCCCAGGCCAGCTCATCTAATGAATACTTAATTGGAACATCTGAGAGCAATTGAGTTAGCTCTCGGTTGAGAATTGCAGAACCAATATTTGCACGCAGCGAATCGCCTACCTTGCCGCCCACTTCATCGATGCGTTTTACTAGCTCTGCAAAAGAGCCGTATTCGAGAATCCATTTAGCAGCAGTCTTCTCTCCCACTCCTGGAATCGACGGCAGGTTATCTGATGGGTCTCCACGTAGCGCAGCAAAATCTGGATATTGCGCTGGCGTTAAACCGTATTTCTCTTGTACCGCTGCCGGCGTCATGCGCGCCATTTCAGAGACGCCCTTCTTTGGATACAGGACAGTGATATCTTTATTTACCAATTGGAAGCTATCGCGATCTCCGGTACAGATTAAAACCTCAAAACCCTCTTTGACTGCCTGCTTGGAGATCGTTGCTAATAAATCATCTGCTTCGAAACCTTCGAGCGAATACTCATTAATTTTCATCGCTTTCAAGACTTCGTGGATTAAAGGAATTTGTGAGCGGAATTCGTCTGGGGTCGCACTTCTAGTTGCTTTGTATTCAGGAAATTTCTCAGTGCGGAAAGTCTTACGAGATACATCGAAGGCCACTGCTACGTGTGTTGGCTTCTCTTCTTTAATTAGAGACATCAACATATTTGAGAAGCCATAGACCGCATTTGTATGTTGGCCAGATGCGGTAGTAAAAGCATCTACTGGTAGCGCATAGAAGGCACGATATGCCATTGAATGGCCATCAATAAGTAGCAATCGCTTCATCCGAGTATGTTATCTCTGTTATCTTTTGAATATGGATTTCATGGAGTTATTAAACGGACGCGGCCAAGCAGCTTTAGATAAGAAGATGGGCATCAAGATTCTTGAAGCAACTCCAGAACGATTAGTTGGCACTATGCCAGTTGAAGGAAATACCCAACCTCTCGGGTTTTTACACGGTGGTGCAAATGTGGTTTTAGCTGAATCTCTTGGGTCTATTGGCACTTGGTTACATGCAGGTCCTAATCGCAGAATTGTTGGCGTAGATATCAACGCCACACACCACAAAACAGCGACCAGTGGAATTGTTACCGCGGTAGCTACTGCAATTTCTCTAGGCAGAACTCTTTGCAGCTATAACATTGAAATCACAAATGAAAACGGGCAGCGCA
>JALQWD010000152.1 GCA_023260175.1 Candidatus Nanopelagicaceae bacterium
ATGCTGGAGCTGCGATGTTGTAAGCGCGGCCAAGTCGAGTAATTGAATCAAGAAGCACAACTACGTCATGCCCCATTTCAACTAAACGCTTTGCGCGTTCGATAGCAAGCTCTGCAACAGTGGTGTGATCATCCGCTGGGCGATCGAATGTTGACGCAATAACTTCGCCCTTAACAGAGCGCTGCATATCTGTAACTTCTTCTGGACTCTCATCAACTAGAACAACCATCAAGTGACATTCAGGATTGTTTGCAGTAATCGCATTTGCGATTGATTGCAGCACCATGGTCTTACCAGCCTTTGGAGGCGAAACGATTAGTCCGCGCTGACCCTTACCGATTGGTGCAATTAAATCGATTACACGAGTTGTAAGGATATTTGGCTGTGTTTCAAGGCGTAGACGCTCCTGCGGATAGAGCGGAACTAGCTTAGAAAAATCAACGCGATTGCGTGATTCTTCAGGTGAAACACCATTAATTGTGTCGATGCGAACTAGCGCATTGAACTTTTCGCGGCGTTCGCCTTCGCGAGCTTGCTTTACCTGTCCGGTAATTACATCGCCCTTACGTAGAGCGAATTTGCGGACTTGCTGCATTGAAACGTAGACATCGTTAGGGCTAGGTAGGTAGCCGCTAGTACGTACGAATGCATAGTTTTCGAGAATATCTAACAAGCCGCCAACTGGAAGCAGTACATCGTCTTCTGAAATTGTTGGTTCGCCGCGCTCTTCGCGATTGCGGTTACGGTCGCGACCACGGTGGCGATCGCGATTACGGCGTGAACCGCCATCTTCGTTATCGTCATTGTTGCGATCATTGCGGTCATTGCGCTCTGAGCGTTCGTTGTTATCTGAATCTTCGTTGTTACGTTCTTTTTTGTTTTCGTTCTTATCGTTATTGCGCTCAGCACGGCGAGCATCGCGTTCTGCGCGAGCGGCTTCCTTTTCAGCCTTAGCTGATTCGCGGTTCTTAGCCTGTAGATCTGCAATCGCATCTACAAGCGAACCTTTAGCCATCTTTGCTGCGCCATCGATTCCGAGTTGAGTAGCAACCTTCTTTAACTGCGGCAGTGTCATCGCAGCAAGCTCAGGGCTTTCGGAACGAACCTTTGTATCTTCTGACATTTATATCCTTAATATTTTTTCCCTTGGAAATTTGGAAATAATTAATTTCAAGAGATTTTGTGATTTACCAGTTTCTAAAATCGGACCAGATGGCCTAACTGATAGTGGAAGCCTAGCAGAGGGCTTTAGATATTGGAAACCTGGTAGCCAACGCTTGAAATATCAAGATTTTCTACCTCAAAACCACTGCCCGCTGCACGAACTAGATCGCCCAATTCGTGGTTTAAATCAGCGTCAACTAAGAGCGCCAGAACCGTTGGACCTGCGCCAGAGATAACTGCTGCTACCCCAGCTGCACGTAACTTCTGCATAAGTGCATAAGACTTTGGCATTGCAGGTTCGCGATAAGACTGATGAAGATAATCTTGCGTTGCAGTAAGTAATAAATCTGGGCGAACTGTTAGCGCTTGTGTAAGTAGCGCTGCGTTTATTGAATTATTAACGGCATCTTTATGTGGAATTGCCTCTGGCAACATCTTGCGAGCTTTAGAAGTTGGCACATTATTTGAAGGAACAAATGCCACTGCCGTAATGCGTGGTGAAACATCTAACTTAATTGCATCAGCAAAATCATCACCCATCCAAGATAGAACCGCGCCGCCGTAAAGCGCTGCAGCCACGTTATCTGGATGACCTTCCATTTCGGTTGCCAAAGTTAAAACGTCGTTATCACTCATGCGATCTGCTCCGCCAACAACTAATGAACGCGAAAGAATTAGACCGCCAATGATTGCACTTGCAGATGAACCTAAACCACGACCATGTGGCAATGAATTAAGTGCACGAAGTGCCAAGCCTGGATATTCCTTCTTAGATAGGCCTAAGAAATCCCAACCTTTGTAAATAGATTTAACAACTAGATTCTTCTCATCGCGCGGAACTTCATCAGAACCTTCGCCAACAACATCAATATCCAGAGTTTTATCATCAAGAATCTGTGCGATGTAACGATCACGCTTTTCAAGTGCAATGGCAAATGAATCAAAGCCTGGGCCTAAATTTGCAGAGCTAGCCGGAACTTTGACTTCATATGCACTTGCACGAAAAGTTAGACGCGACATTTTTTAGGCAAGACCTAACTTCTCTGCTGCTGCCTTTGCATCAACCGGAACCACAATCGGGTCAGCGCCTGATTCCAAAGCCCAGTGAATATCTTTTAAGCCGTGACCAGTAACGGTGACAACTATGCGCTTACCCTTTGGGAGATTGCCATTTGCTTGGTGCTTTAACAAACCTGCGATACCTGCAGCTGATGAAGGTTCTACGAATACGCCTTCCTTACTTGCAAGCAAGCGATAAGCGTTCAAAATTTCTTCGTCAGTAACTGAATCAATTAAGCCACCCGACATATCGCGAGCATTTGTCGCGCCTTGCCACCAAGCGCTGTCTCCAGCGCAGTCGGCCAACGATCCTCATAGGCATGGCGCTGGCCATTGGGCTGCGGATTGGCCCCAAACGTCAAGCTGTCGCCAAAGGCGAGAATGGTTTTCATCGCCAGACCGCCTTAAGCCAGCATCATGACCGGGTTTTCAATCAGCCCCTTGAACACCCCCAGCACTTCCGCACCGAGCGCACCGTCCAC
>JALQWD010000017.1 GCA_023260175.1 Candidatus Nanopelagicaceae bacterium
CCTAAATCTTCATATAGATGATCTGATGAGGAATAAGTTTCCTGCGGATCTGGAAAACCTAAATCTAGAGCTTGATTGATATGAGACCAACGAGTTAATTCGTCCCAATCTACAAAGGTGACTGCAGTTCCTGATGCACCTGCGCGTGCGGTTCGGCCGATACGGTGCACATAAGTCTTCTCATCTTCGGGGCATTGATAGTTAATCACATGTGTAATTCCATCGATATCAATACCGCGAGCTGCAACATCTGTTGCTACCAAGATATCTCGCTTAAGCGATTTGAAATCTTTAAGTGCATTTTCGCGAGCACCTTGGCCCAAGTCGCCATGAATTGCTGCAGTTTTAAAGCCGCGTTCCTTCATGTCATCGGCAATCTGCTGGCATGCCCTCTTTGTGCGGCAGAAAATCATGGTTGGTCCGCGACCTTCCGCCTGCAAGATTCGAGCCAGCATTTCTGGCTTATCAAGAGCGTGCGCACGGTAAACGTATTGTTTAATACGACTTACAACTGCGCCGCTATCTTCAACTTCAGCACGGATATGTGTTGGTTGGTTTAAATACTTTCGTGCAAGAGTTACAACATCTCCTGGCATAGTCGCAGAGAAGAGCATGGTCTGTGAACGATTTGCAGTCGAATTAAAAATCTTCTCTACATCTGGCAAGAAGCCGAGATCTAACATTTCATCAGCTTCATCTAAAACTAAATATTGAACTTCACTGAGGTCTAACGCCTTCTGACGCTGTAGATCCAAAAGTCGGCCAGGGGTGCCAACGACAATATCTACCCCTTTTTTGAGCTCAGCAATCTGCGGCTCCATCGGACGCCCGCCATAAATCGCAGTTACTCGTAAATCTGGTCCAGTTGCCAATTTATTTAGCTCTTCCGCTACTTGAATTCCAAGTTCGCGGGTAGGCACAACAACTAGCGCAACTGCTTTACCGCTGCCGCGTTTAACATTATTTAGAAGTGGAAGACCAAAACCTAGAGTCTTTCCGGTACCAGTCTTTGCTTGGCCAATGATGTCAGCGCCGGTTAAAGCTAATGGAATTACCGCTTCCTGAATTGGGAAGGGGTTTACAAAGCCTGCTTCAGTTAGTGAATTAAGAAGTTCGGGAGAGAGCCCAAGTTCTGCAAAAGTTTTACTCAAATTATTTGCCAAATCCAACGCGACGTTCGGTCTGTTCGCCAATTTCGACATAACCGATCTTCGCTGCTGGAACAATAAATTCGCGACCCTTGGTATCTGTTAATGAAAGGGTGGCACCTGATGAGAGAGCTTTATCAATTGCAGCCTTAATATCCTTTGGGCTATCTCCAGATTCAAAAGCGATTTCTGACGCTACATCTGAAACTGCAATTCTTACTTGTGCCATTTACTTAACCTTCGTTTCTAGTTCTCTCGGGAAGCCAGATATGCCTCGCCAAATAATATTTGTTGCAAGTGTTTGTGCCTGTTCGCGACTTAACTTTGAATCACGTTCTAACCAATGGCGAGCAGTTACCTGAGCGCTTCCAATTAGTCCTACACCTAGGAGCATCGCAGCTTCCTGAGGCAAGCCAGTATCAAGTGAGATAACTGCGCTAACAGCAGCCGCACAGTCGTAAGTCATGCGATTTAAACGTTCGCGAACTGCAGGTTCGACGCTCATGTCGCTCTCAAAAAGTAAGCGGAAAGCTTCGCCTTCTGCTTCAATGAAATCAAAGTATGCGCCGATCGTTGCCTGAACGCGCTTTGCGTTGTCTGGCGTAGATTGAATTGCACGCTGAATTGCATTGAAATCTGCGGCAAGCTGATCGAACGCAAGGCCTTGCGGTACACACCGGCGGGCATTCCGGTCAGCGAAGGGCGGTTGGAACATCGCTCGCTTCAGATGGAAAACGGCGCTAATCGCCAAGTCGAACTGGAAATTGCTGTGTTGGCTTTGGGGGCAACAGCCCGCTGGCTCGAAGCAAGTCCACTCGGTGGCGAACTGAGGATCTCTGGATTCCTTGCCGCCAAAAGCCGCAACAGCAAGACGCCCGTGCTTCACGTGAATACACTCGAATATTTGGAAGGAAACGAAAATGGCTCGATTCTTCAAGAAAGATGACGACAAGAAAAAGCGTCGTGGTAATAGCCTCTTCAAGCGTCGCAAGTTCTGCCGCTTCACGGCTGAAAAAGTCGAACAGATCGACTACAAGGATGTGGATGTCCTGAAGGAATTCATCCAGGAAAACGCCAAGATCATGCCGGCTCGCCTGACCGGCACGAAGGCTGGCTACCAGCGTCAGCTCGGCGTTGCCATCAAGCGCGCCCGCTTCCTGGCTCTGCTGCCGTACACCGACAACCACCAGTAATCGGGGAGATTCAACATGCAAATCATTCTGCTCGAGAAAGTTGTTAACCTGGGCAACCTGGGTGACGTGGTCAAGGTCAAGGATGGCTAC
>JALQWD010000051.1 GCA_023260175.1 Candidatus Nanopelagicaceae bacterium
CTGCATCTTCAGTTGCAACTACATCAGGAACTGAAACTAATGGTTTAGCTCTAAATAATTCATCTGCACCTGGCAGGGAAGCGCGGCGGCTCATTTAGCTCCTCCTCGAGAAATAAGTTCGCGTGCTAAGCGACGGTAAGCATTTGCAGCGCCAGAATTCTGCGCGTATTGAACAATTGGTTCACCTTTAACTGAACTTTCAGAGAACCGGATTGTCTTTGCAATAATTGTTTCAAAGGTATCAGCAGGGAATTGCTCAACAATACGAGCCAATACTTCACGGTTATGTACGGCACGACGGTCATACATTGTTGCCAAGATGCCGGCTAGTTTTAGATCTGGATTAAGAGCCTGGCGCACCTTATTTAAGTTGTTATTTAGTTCAATAAATCCATGAAGTGAGAACCATTCGCACTGCAGCGGAACAATTACTTCATCTGAAGCAACTAGTGCGTTGATCGCCAATTGACCCATTGTTGGCTGGCAATCAATCAAAATAACATCGTAAAAATCTTTAAGCGGTGTTAGTACGCGCTTTAAGAAGAATTGGCTACCAATTTCAGCACCAAGAACTGTTTCTGCCGTTGCCAATTCGCGGTTTGCCGGAAGAAAATCTAAACCAGGCAGTGAACTCTTAAGCACGATATCTTCTGGATTATGTGAAGCATCCATAACCGCGTAGTAGACAGTTTCTTCCTTAGGTAATTCATTTCCGCGAACACCAAGACCAAGTGTCATGCCGCCCTGCGGATCAAAATCAACAAGAAGTACGCGACGCCCTAATTCGACAAGCGCGGCACCTAAATTGATGGTCGTTGTAGTTTTACCAACGCCACCTTTCTGGTTGAAGATAGAGATAACTTTCGCCCCACCATGTGCAGTAATTGGCTGTGGAGTTGGAAGCGTCTTTGCTGCGCTATCTGTTAGCGATGCAGTGGTGACAACTTCTTCAAATGTCGATTTAGCGTTCAAGCGTTAAACCTGCCTTTCAAGGTTGAAACCTAGGTGGCAGAGTTGGAAAAGGCAAGTTTTCACGCTTAGTTGCGATAGGTTTTGCGCCTATGGAGCTGCTAGAGGATTCAATCGATAAGCCTGAAACTAGCGGCTTTGCTGTCCATTTAGAGAACTTTGATGGCCCTTTCGATCTTCTGCTCCAGCTTATTTCCCGCCACAAGATGGATGTCACCGAAGTTTCGCTCTCGCTTGTTACTGATGAATTTATCGGTTACATCCGCAAACTCGAAGAGAGCGGCGAAGGTTGGCAATTAGATCAAGCGACAGAATTTTTAGTTGTTGCAGCAACGCTCTTAGATTTGAAGGCAGCGAAGTTATTACCTCAAGGTGAAGTTGAGGATGAGGCTGACTTAGCGCTACTTGAAGCGCGCGATCTTCTCTTTGCGCGCCTCTTGCAGTACCGAGCATTTAAAGAGATTGCAGCGACTTTCTCAGAGCGAATCTCCTTGGCAGAGAAGAGCTTCGCTCGCACTACCGCCCTTGATGCACATTTTGCTGCGCTACTTCCCGAAGTTTTGATTGGTGTTGGCGCTGAACGCTTTGCTGTAATTGCCGATCGCGTGCTCTATCCAAAGGCGCCACCAGTGGTATCTGTAGAGCATATCCATAAGCCGCTCGTGAACGTGGCGGAGCAGACCAAGTTTGTCGTCGCCGCCCTGCGCCTGGCTAAGCACCTATCGTTTAGAGCCTTGGTACATGATGCCGAAGAGCCGATGGTGGTAGTAGCTCGCTTCCTGGCCCTTCTAGACCTATACCGCAGCGGCTCTCTCCGCTTTGAGCAGCTTGAGGCCTTTACCGACCTGCAGATCAGCTGGGTCGGTAGCGAGAGCGGCGAGATTGCAATCTCCCAAGAATTTGATGTCCAGGTAACGCCAGAGGAGGCAGATGATGAATGAGCTCCATCGTTCGATTGAGGCAATTTTGATGGTGGTCGATGAGCCTGTCACCGAGACCACGCTGGCTACTATCTTGGAACATACAGTTGAGGGCGTTGAAGCGGCGATCGCTGAGCTAGTGGCCTCCTATGAAGGTCGCGGCTTCGAACTTAAGAAGATCAATGGCGGCTGGCGATTCTATAGCCACCCAGACCAAGCCTCGGTAGTTGAGCGCTTCGTCCTAGATGGCCAGCAGAGCAAGTTAACTCAAGCCGCCCTTGAGACTTTAGCGGTAATTGCATATCGCCAGCCAATCTCGCGTGCTCGAGTCTCTGCAATCCGTGGAGTTAATGTTGAAGCTGTTATGAAGACCCTGGTTAATCGCGGTCTCGTTGAGGAATCTGGGGTAGAGCCGGAATCTGGCGCAATCCTTTATAAGACCACCAGTTACTTCCTGGATCGCCTAGGCATTAACTCAATCGAGGATCTGCCGGCGCTGGCGCCTTATCTGCCAGATCTAGCAGCGCTAGATGAGGTTTTAGATTCTTTGACTGATTAATTGCCAGTAGCGTAAGATTTGCCCAACACGAAAGATGGGAATCTTGCGGAAATGGCAATTCGTTTAAATAAATATATCGCTGACGCGGGTGTTACTAGCCGTCGCGGAGCGGACTCACTGATTGAAGCTGGCCGAGTCAAGGTCAATGGTAAGAGAATCACAGAACTTGGCTTCAAAGTAGATGAAAAGTCTAAAG
>JALQWD010000079.1 GCA_023260175.1 Candidatus Nanopelagicaceae bacterium
TCGCACGGACGAACCCGAGAGTCGCTTTGCTGTTGGTGCAGAAGTCATCACAGATAACGGAAATCTAAAAATCTCAAGCGCTCGCGTACATAATGGCATTTTGTTGCTGGGATTTGAAGGAATTACCGATCGCAACGGAATCGAAAAGCTACGTAATACTTTGATGTATGCCGATGTAGATATCAATGAAGCTGGCATAGATGAAGATGACTATCACGTGCAGCAATTGATTGGACTACGAGCAGAGCTAGAAGATGGCTCCGAATACGGCGTTGTTACAGATGTGCTTAATCTTCCTGCGCAAGATTGCTTAGCTATCAAAACAAAATCAGGTGAAGTGCTGATTCCTTTTGTGCGCCAATTGGTACCAACTGTTGATCTGGCAAACAAGAAAGTCGTAGTTGTTCCACCGGTGGTCTCATGAAGTTGGATTTCATCACGATTTTCCCTGAATTCTTCGAACCGCTAAAACTCTCACTAATAGGTAAAGCGCGCGATAAATCTTTGATTGAAATTGGTGTGCATGATTTACGCGAGCAAGCCACCAACGTGCATAAACAGGTTGATGACACACCTTATGGCGGCGGCGCCGGCATGGTGATGATGCCGGAAGTTTGGGGCAAAGCAATTGACCCAATAATTGGTAAAGATTCGGAGCTGATTATTCTGACTCCGGCGGGAAAACGATTTGATCAACGCATGGCAGAAGAACTTTCAGAATCAAAGCATCTAATTTTTGCCTGTGGCCGTTACGAAGGCATTGATGATCGAGTGCGTCAGCATTACAAAAATGAAGGTTACAAAGTCCGCGAAGTTTCTATCGGTGATTATGTTCTAAATGGCGGAGAAGTTGCAGCAATAGTTATTGCAGAGGCGGTCTCAAGATTAATTCCAGGAGTACTTGGAAACCCTGAATCAATCGTGGATGAATCACACGCAGAGGATGGATATATTGAATATCCTGCTTTTACAAAACCTGCCGAATGGCGTGGAATTAAAGTGCCAGATGTATTGCTCTCTGGAAATCATGCTGAGATTGCAAAATGGCGTCGCAATGCAGGCATCGAACGCGGTAAATCACAGTAAGTAAAGTGCTTGCCCTCGCAAAGTGGGGCGATAGCGAAAATTCGCTTATAAACTGCGCACGTGCGAGTAATTAATTATGAACAGTTAAAGAGCGTTCTAGCCCAACAGACAGAATGGCCAAGAATCGTCGCATCTGGCAATTTCGCACCACCAATGACTCTGCTCAAAGCTGCAGATGAGTCAATTGAAAACTTTAATTTACATATGCTCAATGCCCATCCAGGTATTCCTGATCGCGAAGGCATTGATTACGAATCTGCATTCGTTGGCCCAGCGATGCGCCGCCATCCAAGGCTTCACTACATTCCATCACGACTTTCGATGGTGCCGATTCTCTTTCGTGACCACTATCGTCCAGATATTGTCTTTCTTCATACTTCTCCAAAGCGTTACGACACAGTTTCTCTTGGCGTAGAGGTAAATATCTTGCCTGCTGCAATCGAAGCGGCTCGCGCGCGTAATGGCATTGTGATTGCTCAAGCTAATAAGCAGATGCCATATACCTACGGCGATGCACAGATTTACGAATCTGAGATTGATTATTTAATTGAAGTTGATGAACCGCTACTTGAAAAACCGGTTGCAGAGATTTCCGATACGCAACGTGAAATCGGAGATCGCATTGCTGCGCTAATTGAAAATAATTCAACTCTGCAATTAGGCATTGGCGGTGTACCAGACGCCGTACTGGGTGCGCTTAAGAATCGCAAAGAGATGCGAATCTGGACTGAGATGTTTAGCGATGGCGTGCTAGATCTTCATAAGGCTGGGGTATTAGATGAAGAGATGCCGCTTAATGCATCATTCTTGTTCGGTTCTCGCGAGCTTTACGATTGGGTTAATTTGAATCGCAAAATCCGTATGCGCCGCACTGAAACATCTAATGACCCATCTCTAATTGCGCGCCAAGCAAAGATGACCTCTATCAACTCTGCGCTGCAAATAGATTTATTTGATCAGGCTAATGCTTCGTATGTGCGCGGTGAAATCTATTCTGGCTTTGGCGGATCAACAGATTTCATTGTTGGAGCGCTGCATTCACGCGGTGGTCAATCATTTATGGCGCTTCCTTCTTGGCATCCAAAGGCAAATGTCTCAACAATTGTTCCTAAATTGGATGCGCCAGTTACCTCTTTCCAGCATTCATATGTCGCAACCGAACAGGGAATTGCTCCTTGCTTTGGTCATCCGACCAAGCAACAAGCGGCAAATATCATCAGATATGCGGCACATCCAGATGCAAAAGAAGAGCTCAGCCAAGCAGCTGCAGCTATGAATTTACTTTAAAAGATCAGGTAAATCTTTAAACCAATCCAGCGCACCTGGATTAGCAAGAGCATCGCGATTTCTAACTTCTCGTCCATTAATCACGTCGGTAACTGCAAGCTCTACCAACTTATTTGATTTGGTTCTGGGAAGTTCCGGTGCAACGATAATTTTATCTGGCACATGCCTTGGGCTAGCTTGATCACGGAGCGCTTTTTTAACGTCTTTCGCCACTTCGTCATCAAAAGTCTGGCCATCTTTAACTACAACAAAGAGCACCACTCGGGTGTCGTTATCCCAATCCTGCGATACCGCCATGCATTCTTGAATCTGCGGGAAAGTTTCAACCACGCGATAAATCTCTGCAGTGCCAATACGCACACCTTTTGAATTTAAGGTGGCATCGCTACGACCATAAAGCGTAAATCCACCTGTTGCACTAGTTGATGCGAAATCTCCATGCGTCCAAACTCCAGGAAAACCTTCAAAGTATGCAGCTAAATACTTTTCATCATTCTTATCGCCCCAGAAACCAATAGGCTTTGATGGGAAGGGAACTGTGCAAACTAATTCGCCCTTTTCATCTTGCTTCGCTGGGTTTCCGTGCGTATCAAAGACGGCCGGTGCCATTCCAAGGCAAGGACCTTGCAACTCTCCACGATAAACGGGAAGCGTTGGAATAGAAGCAACGAAGCAACCGCAGATATCTGTACCGCCAGACATTGAAGCTAAGTGAACATCTTTCTTTACATTTTCGTAGATGTAATCAAATCCCTCTGGAACTAATACTGATCCCGTAGAGGCAATCATTCGAAGATTAGATAAATTGTGAGTTTCTGACGGCTTTAGCCCAACTTTCTTGATGCCATCAATAAATTTTGCAGAGACTCCAAAGAAATTTAGCTCTTCGTTCTGCGCTAAATCAAAGAGGCGATTAGCGCGAGGAAAAACAGGAGATCCGTCGAAGAGCACGATAGTTACGCCACGAACCAGGCACATAAATAGCCAGTTCCACATCATCCAGCCACAGGTGGTGAAGAAGAAGACCTTTTCATTCGGTTTCATATCGAATTGATATAGCTGCTCTGCTCCTGCTTTGAGCATTACGCCTGCACCGCTATGGGTGATGCACTTTGGCTTACCTGTGGTGCCAGATGAAAAGAGCACAAAGCCCGGATGATCAAAAGACATTCGATTAAATTCTGGCTTTGCGCCAATAAATGGTGCGATCCAACTTTCAAATTCAGAAATTCGAAGTGATTTCTCTAAAGTTGGAAGGAGCGAAATAATCTCCTCACCCTTCTCCTTTAGATCAAATGTTTTGCCACCGTATTGGTACTCATCTCCCAAGAGAATTAACTTAGGCGCAACCTGACCAAAGCGATCTTCAACTGCATGTGGTGCAAAATCTGGAGAAGCGGTAGATATGACAGCGCCAATTGAGAGCGCGCCAAGTGCATAAATCATTACCTCTGGAACATTTGGCGCCCAGGCGACCACGCGATCGCCAGCGACAATTCCCATTGAGCGCATCGCAGCTGCTACTGCCGCACTCTTTTCGCGCAATTGGTCATAAGTAATTTCGGTGCGTGTGCCATCTTCTAGGATGCCAACCATCGCAACGCCGTTGCAATGCGCTAATAGATTCTCGGCAACATTTATCGAACCATTAGGAAAGAATTTTGCATCTATAAATCTTTCGGCGCTCTGGAAATTTATATCGCCTTTATCGCCAATTAATCCAAGATCATCCCAAGCTCGAGACCAGAATTCACCAGGATGTTCAACGCTCCACCTATGCAGACCCCAATAGTCTGTACTTTTTTCGCGCTCTAATTTTCCAAGCGCTGTTGATTCAGAATTATTTGGGGTAAAGAGCAAACTCACTTTTTAGATATCGCCCTTGCACGAAGCTTGTAATAAGCGCCTGATAGACCACCAGGGGAGAACATCACCACAAGAATAAAGAGCACACCTAGAATCAAAGTTGGTTCAGAAAGTGGACCGCCTATGGCTTTTGGTAGATCTTTGAAGAATGGTTGTTGAGTTAAATCCTGCATACGAGTTGTGGCAACAGAGTAGAAAATGCCGCCCAATACCGCGCCCCAACGTGTAACCGCTCCACCCAAAATAACCATAAGCAGAAGCGCAATTGTTAGGTTGGCATCGGCAAAACGAGGCGCTGCACTACCTGCAGCTAAGAGCATCGCTACGCCTAAGAAGCTAGCTAAAGATCCTGCGATTACAAATGAGAGAAGTTTGAACTTCTGGGTATCAAGTCCTAAAACTTGAACGCGTAATTCATTATCGCGAAGTGCTGCAAAAACACGACCTGCAGAGCTTTCGGTGATCCACCAGATAATTGCATAAACAATTATTAGCGCAAGTAGCGCAGTCCAATAAAGATATTTGGTATTTACGACGCCAATCCAGAATTGCGGAACTTTTGTCGCATCAAGTGCAATTCCGTTCTCTCCGCCAGTTAAGTTGAAGAAATTGCGGTTAATGATCACGTGACCAGCTTCGCCGAAGGCGAGTGTCACCATGGCAAAGGTAATTCCCGTTGTTCGCAATGAAGCCATACCAATTAACATCGCAAGCAGACCAGTAATTGCAACTGCAATAAACATGGCAATGAACCAAGGCGCAACGCTGTGATTGATCAGAATACAAGTGATGTACATACCGGTACCAAAGTAGATGGCATGACCAAATGAAAGTAGACCGGTAAATCCAAATAGCAAGTCATAAGTAAGAGCTAAGCCACCATAAATAAATGCAACTGCAAGTGTTTGCTGTAAGCCTGGCTTTGAAAGGGGATTGCTACCTAGCAGTGGCGCTGCAGCAAGAACCAATAGGAGAACTCCAAGTAATGGACGTGAATATTTCCAACGTAACATTATGCAGCCGCCTTTCCAAGTAAACCTTGCGGCTTAATAAGTAGTACTCCAGCTAGAAGAATTACCACAACAAAGTCTCCAAGGCCGGTCACGTAGTAGTTAGCGAATTGGCGAATCACGCCGATTAGCATTGCTGATAAGAAGCTTCCAGGAACACTTCCCATGCCGCCGATAACCACAACGATAAATCCGTAAATTAAGTACTGGCCAGCAATAAGCGGTGAAACACCATTTGCATAAACAGAAACTAATACGCCACCAATTCCGGCAGCGAATCCGCCTAGGAAAAATACTGCACTAAATGCACGACGGACATTGATTCCAAGCGCTGCCACCATGGTGCGATTCTCTACACCGGCGCGAATAATCAGACCGATACGTGTGTATTTAAGTAACGCCCAGTTGGCAATTAAGAGAATAACGGCAGTGCCAATGTAGAAGAAGCGATCGGCAGGGATGATTGCGCCAAAGACATTTACGCCATTTAGGAAATAGGAAGGTGTTGGATACTGAACTAAATCATTTCCAAACCAGCCACCCAAAGCTGCACCAACAACAAGTGAAACACCAACTGTTACTAGCGCTTGATCAATATGGCGCTCATACATACGTGTAATCAAAAGTTGCTCCATCAAAAGCGCAAAGGCGCCGGCACCAATTCCGCCAATTAACATCGAAAGCAAGAATTTTGGCGTAGTAATCATGAAGCCATATTGTTTGGCATACCAAAAACCAAAGAATGCGCCAACTGTTAAGAAAGCGCCATGAGCAAAGTTAAGTACGCCCATCAAGCCGTAGATTAATGAAAGTCCAGATGCCACCAAGAAATAGAGCGCACCTAAACCAATACCGGTAATCAGAATCAGCAAGAACGTTGACATTATTTGCCTCCTACGCCGAGCATCTGATGTACCCATTTCTCATCATGCAGCACCTCTGGGCCACCTTGGAAAACTACTTTTCCTTGATCCATAACGATTACATTCTCTGCAATTCGTTTTACTAAAGCTAAGTTCTGCTCAACTAACAACATGGTGTTCTCGTGTGCAACTTGCGAAAGCGCATCGGCAACTTCCGTTACTAGTTTTGGCGCTAAACCCTTTGTAGGTTCATCAACCAGAAGCACTTCATTCTTATTTAATAGCGCACGAGCAATTGCCACCATCTGCTGTTGCCCGCCAGATAGCGAACCAGCTCTTTGCTGCGCACGGGTATCTAGCTCCGGAAATAGCGAATGTACGAATTTGTAAGCATCGCCATGGTCTTTACCGCGAGCGGCAAGAGCTAGATTCTCTTTTACGGAGAGAGAAGAGAAGATTTCACGATCTTCAGGGATATATGCGATACCAGATTGTGCAATTTTGTAGGTGTCGTTATTTAAGATCTCTTTGCCATTAAATGAAACCGAGCCTTCACCTTTATATAAGCCCATAATGGTCTTTAATGTTGTTGATTTGCCTACGCCATTACGTCCCAATAGGGCAGTGACTTTGTGGCTTGGCACATCAAAGGTAACGCCATGCAAAATATGCGATTGATTGATCTTTACATGAAGATCTCTAATTGAGAGTACGTTACTCATAGCGCCTCTCCGATATATGCAGATTGTACTGTTGGATTGTTAATTACATTCTGCGGGGTATCGCAGACTAGAAGTTCGCCGTAATTTAGAACTGCTACACGATCTGCAAGACCCAAGATAACTTCAAGGTGATGCTCCACAATTAAAACAGTCTTTTTATGTTCAACTTTTAAAGAGCGGATGATTTCGACTAGCTCTGGAACATTTTCGACGCTCATGCCAGCCATCGGTTCGTCAAGCAGAACGATCTCGCTCTTTGAAGCCAAGACAATTGCAATCTCTAAACGTCGCTTATCGCCATGCGAAAGAGAGCCTGCAATCTGTAGCGCTCGTGGCGATAGTCCAACTTTTGCTAAACATTCGTGAGCTGTTGCGACTACATCTGTAAATTTATATGCGTTCTTTGTTAAATTCATAGATTTGCCATTGGCCGCTTGTGCTGCAATGCGCACATTTTCCAAGCAAGTTAAATTGGCAAAGACTGATGAAGTTTGGAAGGTGCGAGCTAAACCAACATTTGCTCTTTCGTATGGCTTCATATCAGTTACATCTTGATCGCCAATATGAATCTGGCCGCGAGTTGGCTTGCGAACGCCACTTAAGAGATTGAAGAAAGATGTCTTACCAGCGCCGTTAGGGCCGATTATGCCGAGCGTCTCATTTTGATTTACCGAGAGCGTGATGCCATCGAGGATCTTTGCTCCGCCTATTGAAAGCGATAAATCTTTAACCGATAAAGCGGATATCAATTGGGTTAACTCCCTTGTTATGCCCGTTAGCTTGCCTAAGGGTATAAAAAACCCCAGTCCATTTCTAGACTGGGGTTTTTTTAACGATGTGTCTTACGCAACGTTTGCTAGGGTCTTATCTAGCTGTGGAACGTATCCTGCAGCGGTCTTCTTGAGTGAAACCAAGAACATTGGCTGTACAAGGACGTGTGAGGTTGGATCAACCTTCATCAAGCCCTTAACGCCAACCCATGAATAACCTTCTAGCTTTGAGATTGCCTTATCAACGCTTAGTTCTGGATTACCAGTTAGCGCCTGAACAATCATCTTCGCAGCATCTGCACCGGTGCAAGTAAATAGGTCTTGCGCCTTCTTTGAAGCAGAGAATGTTGCTGCTAGATCTGCAGCTGCCTTTGACTTACCAACGCCACCGAAGTAGCTATTTGTAAGAATTGCATTTGTACCTTCAAATAGCGCACCGTAGATGTTGTAAACAGCTGCACCAGCTAGACCGGTGATTGGACGCTGCTTCAAGAATGCACCCTGCTGCTTTAGAGCAGTAAGCATTGCACCTGCAGTTAACGCATTTGACCATGCGATAAAGATGTATGAACCCTTTGCATCCGCTGCTTGCTTTGCAAATGGTGTGAAGTCTGAAGTAGAAGTTGGAACCTTAATTTCCTGGAATGTTGCACCCTTAGGAGCCATCAAAGCCTTTGCAGCTGCGATGTTACCTGCACCGAATGCGTTATCTTCTACGAATAGAACAACCTTGCGACCTGAAATTGGCTTAATGCCTGCAAGTGGAGCTAAATCCTGTGTTGATGTATTTCCTGAACGGAATACATACTTGTTAGCTGCTGAAGTGATGCCATCATTCTTTGCTGGACCAGAGATATATAGAACCTTGTTCTGTGCCGCAAGTGGCGCAAGAGTTAGCGCAACACCTGAAGATGCGGTTCCAACGATGACCTTGGTGCCATTTCCAACCATGTCCTTAAATGCAGCTGTTGCAGATGCTGGATCAGCAGCATCGTCTTTTGTAGTAACAACTAGCTTCTGACCGTTGATGGTCATTTTGCCGCCGGTGTAGTACTTCAAGCCCCAGGTAAGACCATCGACGTATGCATCGCCGTAAGACTTAAGTGCACCTGAAGTTGATGTGATTACACCAATCTTGATGTCATTTGCTGCTTGTGCTGGCGCCATTGAAGGCGCAAGAATCGCGAGAGCTGCTACTGCAGCGGTCGCGAGAAGTGAGCGCTTGCTCATTCATTCTCCTCGTTGAGTCGTTTCTGCAGACCGGGCCCGATCTGCTTGTCCGCAAGGCTATATCTGCCCAAAGGGCTAAACCACGCTTATTTGATATCCATTTGATAACTTTTAAGGGCGCTTGAGATGCAGGCAACAAAATCCAAGGTGGCCGAGTCACCCTAAATGCGGGCAGACTAAAGCCATGTCAATGCCGACAGAGAAGTTTGAAGTCCCAGTAGCTGGCGGGAATCTTGCTGTTTTTCGTTATGGAGATGGCCAAGGCGAACCAGTTCTACTAATCCATGGCGTCACCTCATCAAATCGCGCCTTCCAATTATTCGCAGATGAATTAATCGCACGCGGCAAGGCGCCATATGCCGTTGATCTTCGCGGGCGCGGTGATTCCAATTCATTACCTGGGCCATTTGGTATGGCACAACATGCAAAAGATATGGTTGAAGTAATCAACCACTTCAAATGGAATAAACCAGATGTCATCGGCCATTCAATGGGTGGATTTGTTACCGCCGCTTTAGTTGGACTCTATCCAGAACAAGTGGGCAATGTAATTTTTGCAGATGGTGGAATTCCGCTGCCGATGCCACCTGGAATGACTATCGAACAGATCATGCCGCTCATTTTGGGACCAGCGCTGGCGCGTTTGTCTATGACCTTTGAATCTAAAGAGGCATACCGTGACTACTGGAAGCCACATCCTGCATTTAATCGCGGATGGTCAAAGGAATTAGATGAATACGTTGATTACGATCTAAGAGATGGCAAACCATCTACATCTGCGCAAGCGGTAGAAGATGATTCTCGTGATTTATTTGGCGATGAAATTATTGATAAGGCTTTGAAGAATTTATCTAAAGAAACTTTATTTATCCGCGCACCTCGTGGATTACAGAACGAAGAGGGCGGTCTATATCCGTTGCCTATTTTGGATTACATCGCACCGCAATATCCAAAATTAAAAATAGTTAGCTTGGATGATGTAAACCATTACGACATGTTCTTACACCCATTTGGCGCCAGCCAGATTGCAGAGATCATCTACGGAGCGAAATCATGATGCTAAAAGGTCGTCGCGCATTTATCACTGGATCTTTCCAAGGAATCGGATTAGGCATCGCCACGGCGCTCGCTAAAGAGGGCGCAGATATTGTGCTTCATGGTCTAGCTACGGATGAGGTTATTGCCAAAGCAGAAGCGCAAATTAAGGCAGCTGGCGCTAATAAAGTTGAATCGTATGTCTCTGATTTACGTGATGTTGCAGCAACTGAAAGCTTAATTGCCAAGATTTTGGCGGGCGGACCGGTGGACATTCTCTGCAACAACGCAGGTATTCAGCACACCGCGCCAACTGCAGAGATGCCTCGCGAAAAATGGAATGACATTATCGGAATCAATTTAGAATCTTTCTTCGACACCATGCGTCTGCTTTTGCCGCAGATGAAAGAACGTGGTTATGGCCGCGTAATTAATACCGCTTCAGTACATGGACTTGTCGCATCAGTTGCAAAGGCGCCATACGTTGCAGCGAAACATGGCGTAATTGGTTTAACTCGTGTTGCGGCGCTCGAATATGCAGATGCAGGTTCTCGCGAAAGTGGCGGAGTTACGGTTAATGCAATCTGCCCAGGCTGGGTTGAGACTGCGCTAATTGAGCCACAGATTCAAGCGCGCGCAGATAAGTTTGGTGGCGATCGCGTCAAAGGAGTTGCAGATTTACTTTCAGAGAAGCAACCATCTAAGCGACTAGCAACCACTGAAGATATTGGCGCAGTCGCGCTCTTCTTATGCTCTAAAGCAGCGCATAACATCACCGGCGCAGCTATCCCTGTAGATGGAGGATGGACATCGCAATGACCACTTTCAAGCAAGCTGTAAAAGATGAACATCCGCTTCAAGTAGTTGGTGCGATTAATGCAAATCATGCGCTCCTTGCAAGGCGAGCTGGCTATAAAGCAATTTATTTAAGTGGCGGCGGAGTAGCAGCTGGTTCATTAGGGCTACCTGATTTAGGAATTTCCACTCTTGATGATGTGATGACAGATGTTCGTCGCATTACCAACGTTTGCGATCTTCCATTATTGGTAGATATCGACACCGGATTTGGTACCTCCGCTTTTAATATCTCCAGAACTGTAAAAGAGATCGAAAAAGCTGGTGCATCCGCGGTACACATGGAAGATCAAGTTGCTGCAAAGCGTTGTGGCCATCGCCCAAACAAGGAAATTGTTGGCGTTAATGAAATGGTTGATCGCATAAAAGCTGCCGTAGATGGCCGTAAATCAGCTGATTTCACCATCATGGCCCGTACTGATGCGCTAGCCAATGAAGGCTTAGATGCCGCGCTAGATCGTGTTCGCGCATATGTTGCAGCCGGCGCCGACATGATTTTCCCAGAGGCAGTTGGCGATCTAGAGACTTACAAAAAGTTCCGTGAAGCAGCAGGAGTTCCGATTCTTGCCAACATCACCGAATTTGGAAAGACCCCGCTATTTACCGTTGCCGAACTTCGCAGCGCAAATGTAGATATCGTCCTTTATCCGTTATCTGCATTCCGTGCAATGAACAAAGCAGCGGAGTTGGTTTATAAAACAATTCGTTCAGAAGGCACTCAGAAGAGCGCGCTTGAACATATGCAAACTCGCGAAGAGCTCTATCAGGCAATCGATTATTACAAATACGAAGAAGCGTTAGATAAATTCCAAAGTGAGAAATAATGGCTAAGAAGTCAGTTGCACTATCAGGCGTAGAAGCAGGCAATACCGCGATCTGCACAGTAGGCCGAAATGGAAATGATTTACATTATCGTGGTTATGACATTGCAGATCTAGCTGCCAATTGCGAATTCGAAGAAGTTGCATATCTCTTAATTCATGAGAAGTTGCCAACCGCTAATGAACTAAGTGATTACAAAGCAAAGTTAAAGAAGCTTCGTGATTTGCCTCCGCAAGTAAGAAATGTGTTGGAACAGCTGCCTAAGAGCACCCATCCAATGGATGTACTTCGTACCGGCGTTTCAGCTCTTGGCACGATCGAACCAGAACACGATGGCCATTTATCAAGTGGCGCAAAAGAGATTGCTGATCGTTTAATTGCATCAACGCCATCAATGCTCTGCTATTGGTATCACTATTCACATAGTGGCAAGCAGATTGAATGCAGCACCAATGCAGATTCAATTGGCGGCCACTTCCTGGAAATGCTTCATGGCCATGCGCCAACAGCAGAGTGGGAACGTGCAATGCATGCTTCGCTAATTCTTTATGCAGAACATGAATTCAATGCATCGACCTTTACTGCTCGCGTTATTGCAGGTACCGGTAGCGATATTTACTCAGCAATTACCGGTGGTATTGGCGCACTTCGTGGCCCTAAGCATGGCGGCGCCAATGAGGTCGCGCTTGAGATTCAGGAACGTTATGCCGGCCCTGACGAAGCTGAAGCGGATATAAGAAAGCGCGTAGAAGCTAAAGAGGTAGTAATTGGCTTTGGCCATCCGGTCTACACAATCGCAGATCCAAGAAACCCAATAATTAAAGCGATTGCTAAATCAATCTCTACAGAAAACAATGACTTAAAGTT
>JALQWD010000103.1 GCA_023260175.1 Candidatus Nanopelagicaceae bacterium
CGGCACCCAAAGTGGCCACCAGAACACCGCCAATAGATGAACCGATAATTAGCGCGATATTCGATGAAAGACCAATTGCAGAATTAGATTCCTGCAATATTTTTTCATCGGCTAAGTCAGTTGTAAGTGCGCCCATCGATGGGTACCAAATCGCATTTAAAATTCCGCTAATGAAGCCAACAATAATAAAGAGCGCGACAGAACCGTGGCCACTTATTAGTGCTAAACCATTTGCTAGAACAATAAAGCCAAGCAGAATATCAGTGCCGCCCACCATTTGAGCTCTTGGAAATTTATCTCCGATGACTCCGCCTATTAACATGAAACCAGTTAACGGCAACATGGTCGAAAACCAAACAAGCGATAACGCGGTTGGATTGCCATCCGGTAGTCCAAGCACGCCAAATGGAATTGCAATTGGGCCAAGACCATTACCAAGATTTGAAATAAATCTAGCGGCAACTAATTTGCGAAGAGTAGGCGTCTGCCAAACTCCTTTGAAACCGCTAGTCACTTGCCTGACCTGATTTGTGCTTATAGCGACCTAAGAATTCCTTCTTTAAATCCTGGAAACTGCCATCCAAAAGTGATGCGCGCATTTGATCTACTAAGCGCACAATGAATCGCTCGTTATGAATAGTCGCCAAAGTTGCGGCCACCATCTCTTTAGCGCGAAATAGGTGATTTAGGTATGCGCGCGTGTAGTTCTGACAGGTATAGCAATCGCAAGTCTCATCAATAGGGAAGAACTCGCGGCGATGAGGACCATTTGAAACATTGAAACGCCCCTCCATTGTGTAAACAGCAGAGGTGCGTGCAATCCTGGAAGCCAGTACGCAGTCGAAAGTATCAATTCCGTTTTCAACGCCAACAAACAAATCCTCTGGGGCACCAATGCCTAGAAGGTGCTTTGGTTTATTTATTGGCAACTCTTCGTTTACCCATTTAACAATGGTGCCAAGTGAATCTTTATCTAGCGCACCGCCGATACCAAAACCATCAAATTGAATTCCAGAAGATTCAAGTGCGCCTAATTCTTGTGCAGCCTGGCGACGTAAGTCTTCATATTGAGCCCCTTGAATAACGCCAAATAGAGCTTGATATGGCTTATCGTGGCGAAGTTCAGTCAAACGCTTATGTTCATCTAAGCATCTAATAGCCCAAGCATGAGTGCGCGCTAAAGCTTTCTTCTGATAACCGCGGGTGTTATGCAATGTAGTGCACTCATCAAATGCAAACATAATATCTGCACCGATCTTGTGTTGAATCTGCATGGAAATTTCAGGAGTAAAACGGTGCATCGATCCATCTAGATGAGATTTGAAGGTAACGCCTTCATCATCAACGTGAGCCAGGCGTTCTTTTTTATCTGCAATCACGTCATCTGAACGGAAAGTATCTGCGTTCATTGCAAGTACTTTCTTAAAACCAACACCTAAAGATAGAACTTGAAATCCACCGCTATCCGTAACGGTTGGACCATTCCAATTCATGAACTTGGCAACGCCACCTGCCTCATCCAAAATATCTGGACCAGGTTGCAAATAGAGGTGGTAAGCATTTGCTAGAAGAGCTTGTGAACCTAATTCACGCATGGATTCCGGAAGGACAGATTTAACTGTGGCTTTCGTTCCAACTGGAATAAAGGTTGGAGTTTGAATTTCGCCATGAGGCGTAGAGATGGTGCCAACTCGGGCCATGCCATCTTCTTTTTTAATTTCAAACTTAAAACTCACAAGCGGCAATCTATCGGTACGCTAACTACATGAGCCAATCTTCTTTATTAACCTTAAAAAGCGGCAGAAAACTGGAGTATTTCGAGAACGGGGTAGCTAGCGATAAGGCGGTTCTCTTTCTTCATGGAACTCCGAGCGATGGCACGCTTTGGCTTAAATGGCTAAGTGAAATAACCTCAGTAAAAGCGATTGCGACATCCAGAGCTGGTTACGGCTTATCTGATCGACACATGGGTCGAAGCGTTGCAGACGATTTAGCTGATCAAGCAGAAGTTCTAGATCATTTAGGCATAAAGAAGTTTGTATCAATTGGTTGGTCTGGCGGCGGACCACATTCTTTAAATATGACGCGAGATCCACGTTCGGTCGCTGCATTTACCTTAGCGGGAGTAGGCGAGTGGGGCAGAGAAGATTTAGATTTTCTAGCCGGTATGGGTCCAGAGAATGTAGATGAATTCGGTACCGCGCTAAAAGGTGAAGATGCAATCACTGAATGGATGAATCAAAACGCAGTTGCGATGAAGAATGTAACCGGCCCAGATTTGATCACCGCATTTGGTGGTCTTATTGGAGATGCCGATAAGAAAGCGCTAACACCAGAGTTTGCCGAAGAGGAGGCAGAGATGTTTCGTCGCTCTTTATCTGTTTCATTCAATGGCTGGATAGATGACGATTTAGCATTTGTTCGTGATTTTGGTTTTGATATTGAAAAGATTGATAAACCGGTGATCTTGTATCAGGGTGATGATGATTTCATGGTGCCGCATGCACATAGTTATTGGCTCGAGAAACATATTCCAACTGCAAAATTGAATTTCGT
>JALQWD010000139.1 GCA_023260175.1 Candidatus Nanopelagicaceae bacterium
GCGTAGGAACCAGCATGAGCTGCAGTTGGAACAGAGCTAATCAATGTATGCAAATATGGCGCGCCACCTGCGCGCGCGATATCTCCGCGCTTTGTTAGTTCTGATGAAACGGTAATTGCATCGGCAGGTTCACCGCGACCATAAAGATCAATGATTGCTTCGAAAATTAATTCATGTGCAGGGCGATAGAAATCGCGTCCCTTTAAAATTTCTACAACATCGGAGATTGCATCTTTTGATAGCAACATTCCGCCAAGCGCAGATTGCTCCGCAATTAAATCTTGCGGAGGAGTACGTTCTAGCTCTGGGTTTCCGCCATTACGCGGGAGTTCTGCGATGCTCACGGGGAGTAACTTCCCAGCAAGGTGCGACATTTACGAATGGCCCTGTGCGCAAAGTTGTGTGTAACCCCTGCCCAATCTGTGGAGAAAGCTGTGGATAGTTGTGGATATCAGGTGGATAACTTGGAGTTTGAGGGTCTTTTTACGCTCATTTGAGCGTGGATCGCCTGTGGAGAAAGGTTTTTAGCGGGTTATCAAATAATGAGATTAGGAGACCTTCTCGGTCTTAACCACATCTCCAAAATCTCCGCTTTCAATAACTGAAATTTTCCAACCATTGGATGTAACGCTTTCGCCCTCTTTTAATGCGCTATCTGTATACCACTCTTTGTCTTTGCTTCTACTGGGAGAGATTATTTGTGCAGGCGATCTGCGATAAGGGATTCTTGTATCAATCGTATAAACAATTACACCTTCAGCATCTGTTCCAATTTTGTCGTAACCATAATTTCTTCTTGATTCTACGACTACAGCGGTGAAGTCACTTAAAGGAATTATGACACCTTTAAGTTTTTCGCTTTGCTGTTCTATCGGAACTAGCCAATGTGTTGAACTTTCCAAACTATCTACACAATGAATTTGATCAGCATTAAGCATGCTTGTTAAGAATCTGCTCCATACTAATGTTTCGGGCGCAGCGCTTCCGCTGCCCATAACATCGTAGATGCCAAGCCCTTCGGGTGCCTGGATGGAAGGGTTATCATTATTTACATAACGCATGTCAGTTAAACCAAGTGCATGACCATATTCATGTACCCAAGATCCAGTTGCTTCTTTCGAATTTCCATTTCCTGTAATCATTACATTAAAAATCGAACCTTCATTGGTATGGAATACTCCTTGAGTATAAACTACCCAAGTTCCAATTTGTGCCGCTGTTATTTGCAACGGGACAGCTACTGCAATAGTTGAAGTTTTGGAGAAATCAAATTCGGTGTCATAAGCATCAATTACTGCTTGAATAAATGCCCAGTAGTTATCACCTTTAAAACCACTCAACGATGCACCTAATTCATAATCTTCTACATTCTTAGGCATTCGTTTGTAGGTTTTACTGGTTTTAACTGTAATTTGAAGGCCAGTTGAAGCTTGAGATTCCCAAAAATGCTCCATGACGCTTATTGCATTTCGATAATCATCAGCTGGGAGTGTGTTTGCAGAAACATTTGGAAAGTCAACGGCAAGCACAACAACTTCGACTGGTTTAGTTAAATCGGTTCTTCCGACAGGTAATGGAAACCCAATTGTCATATTGTCTAAAACCGGATCGCCGTCTTTTAATTTGCATTTACTTAAGTTTGGGAATCTCTCACTCGCTGTTAACTCGGTTTTAGGGACAGAAAAGAATTTGAGTGGTGTTTTGTAGTTATTGACATTTAACCCACCGTAAACACTAGTTTGCGAGCTATCAATTTTGGACCCTGTGCTAATTATTAAATCGTTGCTGTAACAACAGCTTGATCTAAAATTATCAGAATATGCATACATGAAAACACTCAGAGTTTTGCCTTTAAAGTTCTCCGGTATTAGTGAATGAATTGCAACAATTCCTTCAGCATTCTTTTTGGTGGCGGTTTTGGTTGAATCCAGATTTATTTCTTGCACTTCAACATACCCACCGAGTGCTTGATCAGGTACTTTAAAACTGATTGTGAACTCTTTTTCATTAACGGTGTGGCCTATGTAATCTGGTTGATCAATCTGGATTGGAAGTAAACTTAAATCTGGTTTAGTGGTTGGCTTAGGCGTTGGTGCTGGAGCAACCGGCATAACTTCATTTGATGGCGTGGTGGTTGGAGTTGATGGCTTTAAAACTTTAACTGGGACGCCTTTGTTCCAAACTAATTTCTTTCCAGATTTAATGCAGGTGTACTTCTTGCCCGAAAATGTAGATGTGGATCCTGCTTTGGAACAAGATGCGCCTGCTTTAACTGCAGCTTCAGCCGTGATTCCTGTAGATACTAGGAATGAAAGAGTAAGAACGAGGGCAATTCGCTTCATTTGCGAATTCTGACAGGGTAGGTAGCCGCTTTCTACGTTTTGACTGCTCATTCTCGAAATAGGGTGAGCAAAATGGGTGACTTAAGCGTAAATTCACTTTAACCTTGCCCGATGAGCACGCAGGTAATCAAGATCGAAATTGAGATCCCTGAAGTGCCGACTCGAATTACACAACGCCAAGTCGTTACCAAGAAAACTGTAAAGAAAGCGGCTACTAAAAAGAGAGTATCGAAGAAAGCAGCACCGAAGAAAAAGGCTGCGGTGAAAAAGAAGACTGTAAAGAAAGCCACCGCCAAAAAAGTGGCAAAGAAAAAACCCCGCAAATAAATTGCGGGGTTTTCTTATTTAATCTAGTTAAGCAGCTACAACTGAAACAGTTACGTTTGCTACAACGTTGCCGTGTAGTGAAACCTTTGCTGTGTGGTTGCCGGTCTTCTTGATATGAGCCAACTTAATCTTGTGGCGATCGATATCAACACCTGCTGCTGCCTTGATTGCTGCTGCAACATCTTTATCGGTAACTGAACCGTA
>JALQWD010000014.1 GCA_023260175.1 Candidatus Nanopelagicaceae bacterium
AAGTGAGTAACTTTTTGTGTTCAGATTGCGCATCCTCTGGTTTACAAAATGTAAACATCTCAACCTTTTCAAATTGATGCACTCTAATTATGCCGCGGGTATCTTTGCCATAACTTCCCGCCTCTCTTCGAAAACATGGTGAGTAGCCGGTATATCTGATTGGTAATTTAGCGGCATCAAGAGTTTCATCCATGTGATAAGCCGCAAGTGGAACTTCCGAAGTTCCAACTAAATAAACGTCATCTTTTTCAATGTGATAAACATTTTCCGCGGCTTGACCTAAAAATCCAGTACCTTCCATAGCCGGCGGGTTTACTAATACTGGTGGGATTACTGGAATAAAGCCAGCTTTGGTAGCTTGCTTAATTGCGTAATTGACTAACGCCAATTCAAGTAGCGCACCTGGGCCAGTTAAATAATAACTACGAGCACCGGCAACTTTGGCGCCACGTTCGGTATCAATCGCACCAAGTAATTTTCCTAATTCGACGTGATCTTTTGGCTCGAAATCAAATTTGCGTGGCTCGCCAACATGTTCGATTACTTTGAAATCTGCTTCTCCGCCAATTGGTGCATCAGGATCTAGAACATTTGAAAGTTGCTTTGCAATTTCATTTGTCTGTGCTTCAAGTTCTGCGCGCTTTGCATCTGCCTCTTTAACTTGTGCCGCTAAACCCTTTGCCTTCTCTAGTAGCGCAGCTTTCTCGTCGCCCTTTGCTGCTCCTACTGATTTAGAGAGGAGATTCTGCTCGGCACGCATTGTTTCGAAGGCAGAGATAGCTTCGCGACGCTTGCTATCAATTTCAATTAAGCGATCAACGATTGATTCATCTTCGCCGCGACCGCGCTGCGATGACTTAACAAGCTCCGGATTTTCGCGGATTAACTTGATATCGATCATATTGCGCGCCCCTTTCGTACATCTTCTAACCAGGTATTAGAACTCTTAAATGAATCATCGCTTGTTGCTTTAGTTGTAGTTGGTGCAACTTTATCTGCGCGTGGATATGAACCTAAGAAACGGATATCTTCACAGATACGACGTAAACCAGTTAGCGCATCGCCCACACGTGCGTCATTGATATGCCCTTCGGCATCAATAATGAAATGGTAATGACCAAGTTCGCGTCCAGTTGGACGTGACTGAATGAAAGTTAGGTTAACTCCGCGAACAGCAAACTCTGTGAGTACTTCAAGTAACGCACCTGCATGATCAATACCAATAAAAGCAGCTAGTGAAGTGCGATCAAATCCAGTTGGGGCAGGTAGTGAACCTGGCTTTGAAACTAGAACAAATCGCGTTACCGCTGATTCGGCATCGCCAATATTCTTATTTAATACTTTTAATCCATAAGTAGTCGCAGCAACTTCTGCGCCGATTGCAGCATCGAATTCACCCTTTGATAACGCCTCTGCAGCTGCTGCAGTTGAATTGGTTGCAATCATCTCTGCATTCGGGTAATTCTTAGCAATAAATTTGCGGCATTGAGCTTCTGCGTGTGGATGCGTTGCGATGCGCTTGATCTCTGCCTTCTCATCGCGGACCATCAAAGCGAAAGTCACAGGCAATAAAACTTCGTTGGTAATAATTAAGGCTTCACCGGTTGCTAATTCATCTAATGTGCGCGCAACAACGCCTTCTACAGAATTTTCGATTGGCACAAGTGCGTACTCCGCACCGCCATTTCGGACCATATCCAGCGCCGCGGTTACATTTGAGCAAGGAATTAATTGGTCTGAGCCGCCAGTAATCGTGCGCAGGGCAGCTTCAGTGAAAGTGCCGGCTGGGCCGAGATAGGCATATTTACTCACCTGCGAATTCTACCCGTAGGCTAGGAAGCATGAGTCAACGTTTCTTCGCTTCCGGTAGAAGTGAAGTTGGTCTGCATCGCACCGGAAATGAAGATTCTGCGCTGATTAACGGCGTATTGATTGCAGTTGCAGATGGCATGGGTGGCCATGCTGGCGGTGAAGTTGCCTCGAAAGTTGCAATTACAACATTGGCGCAAGTACTTCCATTACTGAATAACAATGAGATGGATCCTGAATCTCTTGAAGATTTTCTTTTAAGTGCACTTCTTGATGTTGATGATGAAATCAAATTAACAGCCGAAGCAGATGATCGTCTTTCGGGAATGGGAACAACCCTTACCTCTATCGCGTTATACCGCGAAAAGGCATATGTGTTACATATTGGTGATTCCCGTGCATATCGTTTACGCGGAAAAGAATTTACTCAATTAACAAAAGATCACTCTGTGGTTCAAGAGCTCATTGATGCTGGCACAATTTCAGAAGCGGAAGCAGCAACCCATCCGCAGAGATCTGTTCTAACTAATGTGCTTATGGGGCACGGAAACATCACGCCACTTTTAATAGAACATGACGTTAAGGCAGGGGATAAGTTTTTACTCTGCAGTGATGGTTTAAATAATGTTGTAAGTAACCTAGAGATTCATAAACTAATGAGCGAAGAAGATGCAATTGCCAAATTGATCTCTTTAACTTACGAACGTGGGGCTCCTGATAACGTTACTGTCATCATCGCAGAAATTGGCGATGGAGATACCGCAACTCAATTCCTAGGTGCAGCTAAATGACAACATTTGGCGAACGTTACGAACTTGGTGCGCTAATTGGCGCAGGTGGCATGTCAGATGTTTTTATCGCTAAAGACACCCGTTTAAACCGCGAAGTTGCAATCAAGGTATTACGTAGCGATCTCAACCGCGAACAGACTTTCGTAACCCGTTTTAGAAAAGAAGCGCTTGCGGCAGCTGTTTTAAGCCATCCAGGAATTGTTGCCGTGTATGACAGTGGTGAAAACCCTGCGCCGTACATTGTGATGGAGTTGCTACAGGGAAAGACTCTAAGAGAGTTAATTACGGGGCCAGTTGATACTAAAACTGCAGTTCAAATTACTGAAGGAATCTTGCAAGCGCTTGCTTATTCACATGCAAATGGAATTGTGCATCGCGATATTAAGCCTGGAAATATCATGATCACCGATCAAGGTGATGTGAAAGTTATGGACTTTGGAATTGCACGTGCACTTGATGATGTCAGTGCGACCATGACTGCAACTTGGAATGTAGTTGGTACTGCGCAATATTTATCGCCAGAACAAGCAAGTGGTGAAATCGCTGATGCCCGAAGTGATCTGTACTCCGTTGGCGTAGTTCTTTATGAAATGTTAACTGGTCGTCCACCCTTTACTGGTGACACCCCAGTTTCTATTGCGTTACAGCATGTTTCAAGTGAATTTATCGCACCAAGCAAAATCAATCCTGCACTAGATCAGCAATTTGATCACTTTTTATCGGTAGTAATGGCAAAAGATCCTGCTAACCGTTATCAAGATGCTAATTCGATGCTTGCTGATTTACATAGAATCAAAACTGGGCAGACAATCACAACTGAAATTGTTCGTACCAAAAAGAAGAAGAATCGCACTTGGCAGGCAGTGGCTGGCTTTTTAGCTTTAGTTTTAGTTGCAGTGGGCGGTTATGCAATCAGTGGTCGCACCACTATCTCTGGAATTGCAGTACCAAATGTGGTTGGTCTAACTGAAACTGATGCGGCCGCACAATTAAGCGCCTTTAAAGTTGTCGTTAACCATGCTCATGATTCAAAGACGCCCATTGATCGAGTAGCCTCACAGAGTCCACTTGCAACATCTCGCGCAAATAAAGGTAGCGTCATCACAATTACCATCAGCGATGGTCCAGGAGATGCGATTGTTCCGATGGATTTAATTGGTTTAACTCTTACCGATGCTCGAAATCTTTTGGCATCTGTTGGTTTAACTATCGCCGCAATTGATGCAGTTCCAAGCGATAAAGCAATAGGAACAGTGCTTTCGGTAGATCCTGTCGGTGGTTCAACGCTCACTGCAGGAATGGGTGTAACTCTACAAATTGCCAATGGAAATGTTGCAGTTCCTAATTTAGTCGGCCAGAGCGCAATTCAAGCCAGAACAACTTTGACTCAAGCAGGATTTTTGATGCGCGAGATTTATTCATACGATGCAGATCAAACTGTTGGAATTGTTTTAGCTCAAGCACCTGCGCCTGATACTCAATTACAAATTGGTTCGCAAATTACAGTTACTATTAATAAAGCTTCTTAAGATTTTACAACTGGCGATAAACCAACAGCTTTTGCTTTTGCGTTTTTATCGCCGCATTCAGTTAACCAATTAGCCAACATTGCATGACCATGTTCTGTTAAAACAGATTCAGGATGAAACTGAACACCTTCAATAGGTAGAGTTTTATGGCGAAGTCCCATAACAATTCCTGATTCTGTACTTCCGGTAATTTCCAAAACATCTGGAATCGAATTCTTTTCAACTGCTAATGAGTGATATCGAGTTGCAGTAAATGGTGATGGCAGCTCTGCAAATACGCCATGTTGATTGTGGTGAACTTGTGAAGTTTTGCCATGAAGAAGTTCTGGTGCGCGGGAAACAACGCCACCAAAAACAGTTGCGATTGCTTGATGGCCAAGACAGACACCGAAGAGAGGAATCTTCTTATCGGCGCAGTAACGAATCATCTCTATTGAGAGGCCCGCTTCCTCAGGTACACCTGGGCCGGGCGAGATCAGGACGCCATCGAAATTATCGGCATCGCTTGGCTTAACTTCGTCGTTACGCATAACAACGCACTCTGCACCCAGTTGGCCCAAGTATTGGACCAGGTTGAATACAAAGGAGTCGTAGTTATCGACGACCAGAATTCGCATGGCCAAAGTATTCCGCTAAACTTCGGCACATGCCAAAGTCAAAGCTTCGTAAAAAGGTCCAAGCAGAGCGTGCTTATAAGTCAGAGCACCCAGAGACAGAGAGCTTTGATGGCCCAGCAGAATCACCTAAATGGCTTGCGCCAACCATGGTGGCAGGCTTCTTAATTGGCCTCTTCTGGATCGTAATCTTCTACGTAACTCAGACCCAATATCCAATTCCAAATATCGGATCTTGGAATATGTTGATCGGTTTCGGATTTATCGGAATCGGTTTTGGTTTAGCTACGCGCTGGCGATAATAAAAAGCTCGCAGCAAGTAACCCAGTAATAAATCCGCCTAAATGGGCGTGCCAATCTATTCCTGGAAAAATGAATCCGATTGCAAAGTTGATTCCCACAATTATGTAAGTTGATTTGGTCTCTAAGCCAAAACGCTTGCTAATTACAATCATTGCGCCGAATAAACCAAAGATCGCGCCAGATGCGCCGACTGAAACCAGGTTGATTGAGCCAAAGAAGATTGATGCGAAACTTGCGCCAACTTGTGAGATTAGAAAAATCGTTAAGAATTTATTTCTTCCGATTGCGCTCTCTAACATATTGCCCAGCACTAAGAGCGAGTACATATTGAAGAAGAGATGTGTAAGCCCTGCATGAGTGAGTGCAACAGTTAATAGGCGCCAGTATTCGCCATTATTAAAGACTAAATATCTATTTAAAAATAATTGTTCTTCTAGACCTGGCATGAGTTGGCATGCCAGGTAGAAGCCACAAATTACAGTTATTAGTAATTTAGTTACTGGACGCATTTAGCGTTAAGCAACAGTTACTGAATTAATTGTTACTGCATTTACTGGGCGATCTTGTGCGCCAGTTGCAGTTGTTGCAATCTTGTCTACAACAGCTTGGCTTGCTGCATCCTTAACTTCACCAAAAATGGTGTGTTTGCGGTTTAGCCATTCGGTTGGAGCAACGGTAATGAAGAACTGTGAACCATTTGTGCCAGGTCCTGAATTAGCCATCGCTAATAGATATGGACGATCGAAATTTAACTCTGGGTGGAATTCATCCTTGAACTTATAGCCAGGTCCGCCAAAGCCCTGTCCTAGTGGGTCTCCACCTTGGATCATAAAACCAGCGATTACGCGGTGAAAAACGGTACCGTCGTAAAGCTTTTCATTGCTCTTTGCGCCAAATAGCACAACTAAATTTCCAGCGCCTGATGCTTTAGCTAATTTAATTTCATCATGTTTCATTACACCAACACAGAGAGCGTTAACTAATGGGTTGCCGATATAAGTTTCATCAAAAACAATTTCGCCACCGATATTTGGTAGACCTAAACAGTTTCCGTAACCGCCAACGCCAGCAACAATTCCAGGCAATACGCGACGAGTATCTGTTGCATCGGCTGGACCAAAACGAAGTGGATCCATAACTGCAACAGGACGAGCACCCATCGTAAGAATGTCGCGAACAATTCCGCCAACACCGGTTGCAGCGCCCTGATAAGGCTCTACGAATGATGGGTGGTTATGTGATTCGATTTTAAAAGTAACGGCATAACCTTGTCCGACATCGACAACGCCAGCGTTCTCACCAATACCAACTAATAGCGCATCAGACTTAGGAGCCTTTTCACCGAATTGCTTTAAGTGTACTTTTGAAGACTTATAAGAGCAGTGTTCAGACCACATCACTGAATACATTGCTAATTCAGATGATGTTGGGCGTCTCTTTAAAATATCGCGGATGCGCTGATATTCATCAGGCTTAAGGCCAAGTTCAGCAAATGGCTGGCTGTTATCTGGCGTATTTGTTGCGTTTTTTACGGTATCTAGCGACATTTATTTGACCATCGCTTTCAAGATAGAGGTAAAGAAACCAAGTCCATCAGTACCAGGTCCGCAGAGATCTTCAATTGCATGTTCAGGGTGCGGCATTAATCCAACAATGTTTCCGCGTTCATTAGTAATACCTGCAATTAAATTTCGTGAACCATTTGGATTTTCGCCAACGTAGCGAGCCACGATGCGGCCTTCTGATTCCAACATATTTAAAGTCTGATCGTCACACTGGAATGAACCTTCGCCATTCTTTAATGGAATAGTGATGTGCTGGCCAGCTTGATAGTCGCTGGTCCACATTGTTTTATTGTTTACGATCTCTAACTCTTGATCTTTGCAAATGAAGTGGAGATCCTTATTGCGAGTAAGCGCACCTGGTAGCAAATGTGATTCACAGAGAATCTGGAAACCGTTGCAGATACCTAGAACCGGTAAGCCTTCTTTGGCCTTTGCAATTACATCTGTCATTACTGGTGCAAATCTAGAAATCGCACCGCAACGAAGGTAATCACCATAAGAGAATCCACCCGGAAGAATTACTGCATCAACGTTATTAATTGATAAGTCGCCATGCCATAGCGCGAATGCTTCGCCACCAGCTTCGCGGACTGCGCGCTGCGCATCGCGATCATCGAGCGATCCTGGAAAAGTTACAACGCCAATACGCTAGTGATCTTGCGGCACGGGATCACGCTCAGTAAACCATGATTAGTGAGCTGCTTCAGAGCCATAAGA
>JALQWD010000026.1 GCA_023260175.1 Candidatus Nanopelagicaceae bacterium
TTACCGATTTGGGCATCTGATTATGTGCTCGCTGATTACGGAACTGGCGCGATTATGGCGGTTCCGGCTCACGATCAACGCGATTTAGATTTTGCAAAGGCAATGAGCTTGCCAGTTCGAGTCGTTGTCGATACCGGTGAAGAAGATCCTTCTGTGTCAGGCATTGCAACTGGTGGCGATGGAAAACTAATTAATTCAGGCGAATTAAATGGTCTAAACAAGGCAGATGCAATCGCGAAGATTATTTCGATACTTGAAGCTAAGAAGTTAGCAAATGCATCAAATAATTACCGCCTGCGCGATTGGTTGATTTCTCGTCAGCGATATTGGGGCACACCAATTCCGATTATTCATTGCGAAAAGTGCGGCGAAGTTCCGGTTCCACTTGATCAACTTCCAGTGAAATTGCCACCTGCAGCAGACTTAGATCTAAAGCCAAAGGGATCATCGCCACTTGGCGCAGCAGAGGATTGGGTAAATGTTCCTTGTCCAAAGTGCGGCGCTGCAGCAAAGCGCGATGCCGACACTATGGATACCTTCGTTGATTCATCTTGGTATTACCTACGTTATGCAGACCCAACAAATGCTGATGCACCATTTGATCCAAAGAAGATTGAAGAGTGGTTGCCGGTTGATCAATATGTTGGCGGCGTAACCCACGCAATCTTGCACCTTCTATATAGCCGTTTCTTCACTAAGGTTCTTTTCGACATGGGAATGGTCAAATTCAACGAACCATTTACACGTTTATTGAATCAAGGCATGGTGGTAATGGATGGTTCTGCGATGTCTAAATCTCGCGGCAACCTGGTACGACTATCTGATGAATTGCAGAATCACGGCGTTGATGCGATTCGTTTAACTATGGTCTTCTCAGGTCCACCAGAAGATGATGTGGATTGGGCAGATGTCTCGCCATCTGGTTCAGTTAAATTCTTATCTCGTGCATGGCGCTTATCTGGCGATGTCACCAGCGCGCCAGGAGTTGATTTCTCTAAGGGAGATCTAGAACTTCGCAAAGCAACACATAAAGCGTTAAACGACGCTGCTTTTGCCGTGGAATCTTTCCGATTTAATGTGGCTGTTGCACGTGTAATGGAATTGGTAAATGCAACACGCAAAGCAATTGACTCTGGTTGTGGCGCAGCAGATCCTGCAGTCCGCGAAGCAACAGAAGCGATTGCAATTATGTTGTCATTAGTTGCACCATTTACAGCAGAAGAAATGTGGGAGCGCTTAGGTCACAAGCCTGCAGTTGCGCTGGCAGGCTGGCCAACTGTTGATGAATCACTACTGGTAGCTGATTCAGTTACTGCTGTGTTGCAGATTAACGGCAAGATTAAAGAGCGCATCGAAGTAGCGCCATCAATTTCTGATGCAGAGCTAGAAGCGCTTGCGCTTGCAAATCCTGCAATCGTGGCAGCTTTGGGTGGCGCAAAGCCGGTAAAGATCATTACCCGCGCACCCAAGCTAGTTAACTTAGTTATTCCAAATTAGTTATCCCCAACTAATTTAACTTTTCAAACAATCCACAAGCGCTGCTTGGTTTTATTACCACCATGCAGACAAAAACTATTGATGCGCTACGTTTATGGTGGCGCGATGTAAATTTCACAGATACTCAACGTAAAGCGCTTGGGGCGGTAGCAATTTTTGCTGTGGCAGTTAGCGCATTCTTTATATTTAAACCGCATGACGCTGAAGCAATTGCACCACAAGTTCCAACCATGGTGGCGCCTCCAATGGTGGTTGTGGATGTTCAAGGCGAAGTTAATAAACCGGGTGTTTATGACTTGCCGATAAATTCTCGTGTAAATGATGCAATCAAAGCTGCGGGCGGTGCAAGTAAAAGCGCTGATCTTTCTTACATAAATCAAGCACGGATGGTTAAAGATGGCGAACAGATTTATGTAGATAAAAAAGTAAGCGGAGCCACCTCTTCAACGGTACGTAGAAGCTCTACAGCAATAAATGGCATCTTGAGCATTAACCGAGCAACTGCAAAAGAGTTAGAAAAATTACCTGGAATCGGACCAGTATTAGCCAGCCGAATCATTGATTTCCGAAAGACAAATGGAAATTTCCAGAGCGTTGATGATTTACGTAAAGTTCAAGGGATTGGCGCTTCAACATTAGAGAAGTTCAGATCCAAGATTCGCGTCTAGCTTTAATTGGCGTATCTATTTGGATAGGTGCGCTTCTTCAAAGCTGGATAGCACCGTGGCGCATCTGCTTAATTGCAGGTGCGCTCTCGCTTTTCACTCGGCGAAAAAGTCAGGTGGTGTTGCTTGCGCTATTAGTTGGCGCGTCGGTAATGAGCATCAGGGAAGTCTCACTTGATACCTCTGCGATTCATAAAATGATTGGGCAGAACGTCACATTGACCTTTACTGCAACTACGGATCCTAAAAAGACAAGCAGCGGAAAAATCTCTTTGATTGCAAAGGCAAGAGATGTTCCCGTAAGGGTAATTGGCCTAGGAGATGAATACTTACCGTCTACGAGATTTAGAGCTAGCGGTAAACTATTTGAAAGTGACGAACCAAGAGTTGCAGCGCTATTTCTATCTTGGAAGAAATTTCAAATAATTGAAGATGCATCCTGGTGGCAGAGAAAACTTGGTGCAATCCGTAGCGGGCTACGCGATGCTTCAATTGATGAACCTTTGATACCCGGAATGGTGCTTGGCGATACCTCACTGCAGGGTCCAGAATTTACAGATGCGATGCGCCGATCTGGTTTAACCCATTTAACGGCTGTAAGTGGTGCCAATTTCGCAATCATCAGTTCATTTTTACTCTGGTTGATGCAATTTCCAATTAAGAGAGTTCGAATACGATTGATAGTGACTTCAATCGCGTTAATTGCCTTTATAGGTCTGGTGCGACCATCACCATCTGTTCTACGTGCTGCAGTGATGGCAGCGGTAGTTATCTTTGCTAAATCACATAGGCAGAGAAGCGACTCTCTTCCATCTTTGGGTTTTGCAATTGCAATTGTTGTTGTTGCAGATCCTTGGCAATCAAGAGATCCTGGCTTTGCGCTCTCTGTTTTGGCGACAGCTGGGCTGCTTTTGATTGCGCCAAAAATTAAAGCGTCGAAAGGTTTTGCAGAGCCAATTGCTGCGACCTTGTTATGTGCGCCAATTATTGTGGCTCTGAGTGGGTACCTTTCAATTACTTCTGTATTGGCTAATGTTTTGGCAGCGCCACTCGTGGCGCCTGTGACGATTCTGGGTTTCATTGCGGCTCTGATACCGCCTATCGCGCCTGCATTAATTCTTCTGGCGAAAATCCCGGCAGGCTTGATTACCAAAATTGCATACAAAGCTGCAGATTTTCCGGTGATTCACTTGAAGAGCGCCCTATTAATTATTGCACTTGCCGCGTTAATCTATTTTGGAAAGCGTTACTTAATACTATTAATTCCGATTTTCTTTTTGCTCACTTTTCTGCAACGGTGGCCAAATAATGATTGGCAGATTGCAAATTGCGATGTCGGGCAGGGCGATGCGCTGGTATTAAGGAGCGCACCAAAGAGCGCAGTTGTTATAGATGTTGGGCCAGATCCAAAATTAATTGACCAGTGCCTAAAGGATTTATCGATTAATGAAATACCGCTTTTGATTCTCACTCATCCGCATGCAGATCATGTAGGGGGATTGGTTGGCGCAACCGCTGGCAGAAAAGTCGGACGAATAATGCAAAGCGCCACTCGCGGGGAGGTGCTGCAGCTTGGAGAGATGCAAATTGAAATTTTATGGCCAGATAGCGGATCTCATTTCTTTGCAGATAATGGCGGCGAAGGTAGCGAGATAAATAATCAGAGTATCGTCGCTTTGATATCTACAAAGGATTATTCGATATTAACAACCGGCGATGCCGAACCAGATGTACAGAGTTTGATCTCACCGCCTGAAGTAGATTATTTAAAAGTTGCGCATCATGGTTCTAAATATCAGGACCTTGCCTTTAATCGCATGGCAAATCCTAAGTTGGCGATTATTAGCGTTGGAGCGGGAAATAAATATGGTCACCCTGCCAATCAGACGGTAAAGCTATTTAAAAAGGTATTTCGCACCGATAAAGATGGCGCCATCGCAATTGACCCGATTACAGGTGGCGTTTCATCTAGTAAGGTCGGCGCATTCGGATTTCCGGTTCTTTGGAGGGTGGCGTGAAAGATATCTATCTCTTGCTCGGCTCCGAAGCCGCACTTGCAGATCGCGCACTTACCAAGATCAATGCGCAATTAAAGGAAGAGCAAGCAGAAATCACGACTTTATTTGCCGGAGATATTTCATCCGGAGAGATTTCAGATGCGCTCTCGCCATCTTTATTTTCTGAACGTCGTGCGCTAATTATTCGAGATTTACAGGATTTAGAAGAAGATTCAAAGGTAGAAATAACTCGTTACATTGAATCACCAGATTCAACGCTTACTTTGGTTCTGGTTCATAAAGGCGGTGTAAAAGGTAAGGCGTTACTTGATGCAATCAAGAAAGTTAAGCCAGAGCTAATTGCCTGTGATCCGCTTAAGAAGGAATCTGAAAAAGAAGAGTTTGTTAAGAATTTATTTATTGATTTAGGTCGCAAAGCATCACCTGCTGCAATCAACGCACTTGTAAATGCA
>JALQWD010000111.1 GCA_023260175.1 Candidatus Nanopelagicaceae bacterium
TAGAAGAGGAAGACATCGGTAGCGGCAAAAACGCCAATCATCATGGTCTCAAGGACCAAGATCAGAATGTAGAAAGTCTTAACAGACCAACGTCCGCCTACTGCCTCATTCCAGCCTGCCAAAACCACGATCGGTGCCAAGATTACTGACATCAAAATCAGTACCAGTGCGATGCCATCAATTCCAACTGCATAGTTGATACCAAAAGCTGGGATCCATTCGCGCTTCTCTACAAATTGCAGACCTGCATCTGCGCGATCAAATCCCATTGTAAGAAGTACACCTGCTGCAGCAACTACTAGAGTTGTTGCCAGTGCCATCTTCTTTACTAGTTCATCTTTACCTTTACCTGTTGTTGCGATTAATGCTGCACCAACAAGCGGTAGAAGTTCCATTACGGTCAAGAAGCTCATTGAGATACCACCCAGATCGCAAGAAGTAGAAGCGCTATACCTAGCAACATGAGTGCGGCATAACTACGGACGAAACCAGTCTGTAACTTACGAAGCAATTGGCCAGAACCAACCGCTGCGCTACCTACACTGCTAACTGCACCGTCGATGATGTTCTCATCAACTGCAACTAGTGACTTAGTTAAAGCTTGACCAGGGCGCATAAATACAGTTTCGTTAAATGCATCCTGCATCAAATCCTTACGCGCGATACGAGTAAAGATTGAAACATTTTCTGGAGCGTTTGGATTGCTCTCTGCGCGATACTTCAAGATTGCTGTTGCCACACCAATTGCTACAAGTGTTAACGCAATCAAGCTAACTGTCATCGGCGGAAGTAATTCATGGTGCTCAGCATGTTCTGCATGTGGTGCCACAACTGGTTCTAGCCAATTCTGTAGCGCATCGCCCTTTGTAAATAAGTAACCAGATGCAACAGAACCAATTGCCAAAATTGCCATTGGTAGCCACATCAAGATTGGGGATTCGTGTGGATGCGCATTGTCATCCCAGCGCTTATAGCTAAAGAAGGTAAGAATAACTACGCGAGACATATAGAAAGCGGTAATCGCTGCACCTAATAATGCCGCTCCGCCGAGCAAATATCCCTTGATTCCGCCCGCATTTAGCGCAACTTCAATCAATTTATCCTTTGAATAGAAGCCAGCAAATGGTGGAACACCAATGATTGCTAAGTAGCCAAGTCCGAATGTAATTGCAGTGATCGGCATGAATTTACGAAGTGCACCGAATTTGCGCATATTAACTTCGTCATTCATTCCATGCATAACCGATCCAGCACCAAGGAACATGCCTGCTTTGAAGAAGCCATGTGTAAGAAGGTGCATGATTGCAAATGCATAACCAGCTGGGCCAAGGCCCGCACCTAAGATCATGTATCCGATCTGAGACATTGTTGAAGCTGCAAGCGCTTTCTTAATGTCGTCCTTCGCGGTACCAACAAGCGCACCAAAGAGCAGCGTAATTGCACCAACAACCGCAACAGCTGTCTGTGCATTTGGCGCTAAATCAAAGATGAAGTTAGAGCGAGTAATTAAGTAAACACCTGCCGTAACCATTGTTGCCGCGTGGATCAAAGCAGAGACCGGAGTTGGGCCAGCCATCGCATCGCCAAGCCATGCTTGTAATGGAAACTGTGCTGACTTACCTGTCGCTGCAACTAGCAACATAATGCCGATTGCAGTTAGCGCTGCAGTAGATGCCTGAGGTGCAGCTTCTTTGATCTGTTCAAATGAAATTGCGCCGAAAGTTACGAATGCAATCATGATTGCAAATGAAAGACCCATGTCACCAATACGGTTCATGACGAATGCCTTCTTTGCAGCAGTTGCATATGCCGGCTTTTGATTCCAGAACCCAATCAATAGATATGAAGCAAGGCCTACGCCTTCCCAACCTACATAAAGATTTAGGTATGAATCACCAAGAACAAGAAGCAACATCGCTGAGATAAATAGATTTAAGTAAGCGAAGAAGCGACGGCGGTCGTGATCATGAGACATATAAGAGATGGAATAGATATGAATCAAGGTTCCAACGCCGGTGATCAATAGTACGAAGCAGATTGAAAGCTGGTCCAAAAGTAAGCCTGCGTCAACGTTAAATCCGCCTACATGGATCCATGAGAAGAGCTTCTGGTGCATTGCGCGCTCTTCTGTTGGAAGTGCCAACATATCGTTGAATAACTTAACGCCAAAGAGGAATGACGAACCTGAAAGTACGGTTGCAAGAATGTGTCCCCACTTATCAGTGCGACGACCGCCGAGTAGAAGAAACGCTGCGCCAAAAAGTGGCAGTCCGATTAAGTATCCGATCATTATCGACTCAACAAACTTGCATCATCAACAGATGCAGATCGACGGGAGCGATAAATCGTCACGATTATCGCTAAACCAATTACAACTTCACAAGCAGCAATGACCATCGTAAAGAAGGCGACAATCTGACCTTCGAGATTTCCATTGATGCGAGCAAATGTTACGAATGCCAAGTTCGCTGCATTAAGCATCAATTCGATACACATGAAGACCACAATCGCATTGCGGCGAATGACTACACCGACAGCGCCGATTGTGAAGAGAATCGAAGCAACGTATAAATAATTAACTGGATTCATTTAGCGCTCCTCTCCTTTGGTGTCGGCAATTTCTTTTAATGAATATTCACGTGGATCGCGAACGGTTCCACGCGCCTTCAATGTGTCGTTGATTGATTCAACGGCTGGTGTGCCATCTGGAAGTAACGCCGGAACATCAACACCGTTGTAACGAGCAAAGACTCCAGGTGCTGGCTTTCCAGCTGCATCGCTAAGACTTTCACCACGGAAACGTCGTACTGCTAATTCGCGTTGTGTTGCACGAGGTGTGACTCGCTGGCTATGTGCCAACACCATCGCGCCAAGTGCTGCGGTAATTAGAAGCGCAGATACAACTTCGAATGCCCATACATATGTTGAGAAGAGTTTGTATGCAATTCCCTGAACATTGCCATCAGCATTTGCGCTCTTTAAACCAACTGCTTGGAAACCAAATGTTGCCTGACCGATTAACGCAACAAGCAATAAACCAATGCCTAAAGAGGCTGAAATCGCGGTAAAACGGATGCCTTTGATGGTTTCGACCAATGATTCCTTGGTATCAACACCGACAAGCATCAAGATAAATAGGAAGAGCATCATTACAGCGCCGGTGTAAACCACAATCTGCACGATTCCTAAGAACGGTGCATCTTGCGCAATATAGAAGAAAGCCAAGCTCAGCATCACGTATGCCATCAAGATTGCAGAGTGAACTGCCTTCTTTACGATCAACATGCCTAGAGCTGCTGCAATTGCTAGTGGCGCCATGATGTAGAACTGAACTGCTTCAGGAGTTCCGGTAGTTCCGATATTTTCTAAAAGAAAATTCATTACTTCGCCTCCTGACTTGGGTGAGCTTCAGAAACTTTTCCGCGGTAGTAATCGCCTTCATCGGTTCCTGGATACATTGGATGTGGAGGCTGCAACATTCCGCTACGTAACGGAGCAAGTAAATCTTCCTTTTCGAAGATCAACTGATCACGTGTGCGATCTGCTAATTCGTATTCGTTTGTCATTGTTAGCGCGCGAGTTGGGCAAGCTTCAATGCATAGTCCGCAGAAGATGCAACGAAGGTAATTGATCTGATAAACCTTGCCGTAACGCTCTCCTGGTGAGAAACGTTCTGCATCAGTGTTATCTGCACCTTCAACATAAATTGCATCTGCAGGGCATGCCCATGCGCAAAGTTCGCAACCAACGCACTTCTCTAAACCATCAGGATGGCGATTTAGTTGGTGGCGGCCATGGAAACGCTCTTCTGTTGGAGCTTTAACTTCTGGATACTCAACAGTGATTTGTGGGCGACCAACATTGCGAAGTGTTACCCAGAAACCTTTAGCTTGTTCGAGGAATGAACCTTCACGCGCAGGGGCAACCGGTGCGGTCGAAACTTTGTCGATATCGAACTTTTTCGGTTCTAACTCTGACATTAGTTAACCTCCGATTTTGTAGGCATTTTTGGTACTGGGAAAGTCGGCTCTGCAACATCAAAGACCGGAGCCTCTTTTGCCTTGATTTTCGCCTTATCCCAAGCTGAACTCAAAGCCATAACTAGAAGAACCACTCCGCCTGCAAAGCCAGCAACTACAAACTTTGATGCACCATTTGCAGATAGTGCGCGAAGTGTTGCAACGACGATGATCCAAAGTAGAGATGATGGAATCAAAACCTTCCAACCAAATTTCATGAACTGGTCGTAACGAATACGTGGAAGTGTTGCACGTACCCAAACGAAAATATTGAAGAAGAAGCAGACTTTTGCAAAGAACCAGACCATGCCGAACCAACCACCAAGCCATTGCTCAGTAAATCCAAGTCCCGGAAGCGCTCTGTAGCCGCCAAAGAAGAGCGTAGTTGCAAGAGCCGAAACTGTTGCGATGTTGATGTATTCACCAAGGAAGAAAAGTGCAAATTTAAGTGATGAATATTCGGTATGGAAGCCACCAACTAGTTCGCCTTCGGCTTCTGCCAAGTCAAAAGGCGCACGGTTGGTTTCGCCAATCATTGAAATTAAATAGATTACAAATGAAGGAAATAGCACAACAACATTCCACCACTTATTTTGAGCTGCGACGATATCGCCAGTTGACATAGATCCTGCATAAATAAATACCGCAACTAACGAAAGACCCATCGCTACTTCATAAGAAATAACTTGTGCGCTTGAACGTAATCCACCAAGAAGTGGATAAGTCGAACCAGAAGACCAACCAGCAAGCACAATTCCATAAACACCTACAGATGCAACTGCAAGAACATATAGAACACCGATTGGTAAATCGGTCATCTGCATCGCAGTAGTTTTGCCGAACATCTGTACTTCTCCAGTCATTGGCATGATGGCAAATGACATGAAGCAAGTTGAAGCCGCAATGATTGGTGCCAAAATAAATACCACTTTATCGGCAGCTTTTGGAATGATGTCTTCTTTAAGAGCCAACTTCACGCCATCGGCCAATGACTGCAATAGACCTTGTGGACCAGTTCGGTTTGGTCCCGGACGCTCTTGCATAAATCCAATAAAGCGACGCTCCCACCAAATAGCTAAAAGTGTAAATACCACTAACACTGCAAATGTGATTACAGCTTTGATGACAATTAACCAACCTGGATCACCGGCAATTAGTTGTGCATTTGTCAATGTATTCATGCCTTCACCACCGTAACAACTGAATTAGAGGCAACACCTAAGGTACGCAATAACTCTGATCCAGCAGAATTGCGTGGGGCCCAAACGGCATCATCATGAATTGCTTCAATTAATACCGGTAGTACCAATGCACCTTTTTCATTGGAAATTTTTACTAGATCGCCATCTGTAACACCGATTGCGCTGGCGCGCTTTGGCGAAATAACTGCAACAGTTTTACGTGCAGTACCAGCTAAATTCGCTTCCCCATCTTGCAAAGAACCATTATCTAGAAGTCGACGCCAAGAGGTAAGTAACGCTTGCTCGCCTGAAAGTGTTGGTGCAGGTGCAGCATTAACTCCACCAAATTCCGATTTATTTCCATCCCAGGTGCCAATTGAATTTAGTTCGGCAGCGGCTTGGGCAACTGTAGAAATTCCAATTTTGCGACCAATTTGATCTGCCAATACTGAAAGAATTCGCAAATCACTTCTTTGAATTGAATCAGGAATTGCGATATCAAAACTTCTACCGCGACCTTCCCAATTTAAGAATGTGCCACTCTTCTCTGCAACTGCCGCAACTGGAAGAACAACATTTGCGCGATCTGTAACAGCTGAAGGTCGCATTTCAAGTGAAACTACAAATGATTTTTGCAATGCATCTAATGCTATTGATGTGTTAGAACCATCAAGTGGGTCTACGCCGCCAACAAGCAACGCTTTAATTTCACCTTTTGATGCCGCAGCGTAAATTTCATCAGTTGATAGTCCACGCGCTTCTGGTAAACCATGAACTCCCCATGCAGCTGAAATATCAACGCGCGCTGCTGCATCAGATACTGGGCGGCCACCTGGCAGAAGATTTCCGATAGCGCCTGCTTCGATTGCACCTCTTTCACCTGCGCGGCGTGGAATCCATGCCAGCTTTGCTTTTGAGCGAGCAGCTATACCAGATACTGCAGTAAGCAATCCTGGAGTTTCAGCGGCACGTTCTCCGACCAAAATAACTGATTTTTCAGTCAAAGTAAGTCCAGATAAACCCGAAACTTCGTTGCCTGGTGCTACGCAAATAAAGTTTGCTTTTAGTTTTTTTCTCTATTATCCCTCGCGTGTGTTATCCGACCTATGCACTATGCCTATGTCTATACACTATCTTGGGGTATCGCCAAGTGGTAAGGCTCCGGACTCTGAATCCGGCACCCTAGGTTCGAATCCTAGTACCCCAGCCATAAAAAATCGAGCTCGCAGACCATGTTGCCTGCGTTTCACATAACACTCAGTTTCCGCATAAAATAGAAGGAACTTTCCGATTTGGAGAGTTCCTTTCTTTTTTGTTTTCTTGTGGTTATATATGTGTCCTAGAAACTAGAGTTACTCGGATTCGAACTTTTTATGACACTTTAAATGATCCTGATTTCTCTATGTAAACTTTTTTATCTTTGAGAATA
>JALQWD010000039.1 GCA_023260175.1 Candidatus Nanopelagicaceae bacterium
GAGCCACCTGACCAAACTGAGGTATTTAGCGCAGCAAATTTATTATCACCGACTGGAATAACTGTGCCGAAGTACTCTTTAAAGATATCTTCATGCTCTTTTAATCCAGTATCGGTATCGAGGAAAATAACGCCTTGCGCCGATAAATCTTCTCTGATTGAGTGATAGACAACTTCAGATTCGTATTGAGCTGCAACACCTGCAACTAGTCTCTGTTTTTCTGCTTCAGGGATTCCTAAACGGTCATATGTATTCTTGATATCTTCTGGAAGATCATCCCAAGTTTGCGCCTGCTTCTCTGAAGAGCGAACAAAGTATTTGATGTTATCAAAATCGATAGTGGTTAAATCAGCAGCCCAAGTTGGCATTGGCTTCTTATCAAATAACGATAAACCTTTGAGACGTAAATCCAACATCCATTGTGGTTCGCTCTTCTTTGATGAAATATCACGAACCACTTCTTCGTTGAGACCGCGTTTAGCTTTTGAACCGGCGACATCTGGATCAGACCAGCCGTATTCGTACTTACCAATGCCCTCTAGTTCTGGATGTGCGATTGTCATTATTTACCTGCCTTTGCAAGCGGAATGTAAGTTGTGCAAACACCGTCTCCGTGTGCGATGGTTGCAAGTCTTTGAACATGTGTGCCTAGCGTTTTTGAAAAAATTGCAGTTTCAGCTTCGCAGAGATCTGGAAACTCGGCTGCAACGTGTGCAATGGGACAATGATGTTGGCACATCTCATATCCCGTTCCGTATTTGTGGGAAGTCTTATTGAAAGTTGCTGAATAGCCCTCATCAGTTAGAAAATCTGCGAGCGCCTTGACTTTATCCTTACTCTTTTCAAACTTCTTAACGATCTTCTTCTCTAAATCATCTGCACGATTTTGGGCAAATTCTTTAACAAAATTTGGATCTTTATTTGCCATGAATCGAATTGCGCTTATTGCTAAATCATCATAAGAATGTTCGAATCTTTCACGGCCGCTATCTGTCATTACAAAGACTTTGGATGGTCTACCTCGACCGCGTCCGCGCGCAGATGCTGCATGGGGTTCGCGTGCTTCTAAGGTGCCCTCTTCTAATAAGGCATCTAAATGGCGTCTGATTCCAGCTGGGGTAATTCCGAGGCGCTCGGAAAGCTCTGCAGCAGTTGATGGGCCATTCTCCAGGATGGAGCGAGCCACGCCTTCGCGAGTTCGTTCGTCCTTGATTTTCACAACGATATTGTGTCGTAATTCCGGTAAAGAAGCCAAATCTACCTTCGTTACTATGCACACATGGATTCAGCGAAGTTGGCAGGGTCGAAGAAGCTCTGGTACGCCGCTACCACCCTCCTAGCTCTTCAGATGTCGATCGTTGTAACTGGGGGCTTAGTCCGCGTAACTGGCTCTGGCCTTGGCTGTCCTACATGGCCCAAGTGCACCCCGGATTCCTTTATTCCAGATGAGAGCCAATCGCTCTATCACTCAGCAATCGAGTTCGGAAATAGAATGCTAACGATTGCCCTTTTAGCTGCAGCAATTGCAACTCTGCTTGCCTCTTGGAAACGGGCAGATTTACGGAATTTAGCGATCTTTCAAGTTCTAGGCATCTTCGGCCAAGGAATTCTGGGCGGAATCACAGTTCTTACAAAGTTAAATCCATTTACGGTGGCTAGCCATCTGCTTCTATCGATGTTCTTGATAGCTGGTGCTGCTTCGCTTCAATACAAAGTCAGACCTTTTGAGAAGATAGATTTAAATTCAGATATTCAAAATGGAAACAAATTTGGCAAGGCGTTGGCAACAATCGCTTTTGTAACTATATTTGCGGGAACTATTGTGACCGGAAGCGGACCGCATGCCGGAGATTGGCAAGCGCCACGTTTTGATTTTGATCTTTATCTAGCCGCAAAAATACATAGCTCGCTTGTAGCAATCACTGCCTTGCTAGCGCTTTTTATCGCCATCAAATTTCCCCGTGGCGTAGCCAACTGGTTGCTTGCAGTAATTCTTGGGCAGGGCTTAATAGGCTTAATTCAGTGGTGGCAGGGGCTTCCCCAGGTTCTAGTCGGCCTCCATTTAGTTGGAGCATCTCTATTCTGGTTTGCCATCTGGCGAACTCGAATCAGTTTTCTATATCAAAGATGATTGAAGTTCATTGAAGTTAAATGAAGTAGTAGCGGGAAAGGTAGTAAATGTCTTTTACTTGGGGAAATGAAGACGACCTAGTTGTTAAATATTCAAGAGCGCTCGCAGCTGATGCTGTTCAAAAGGTTGGCAATGGCCACCCAGGCACTGCAATGTCTCTTGCACCAGTTGCTTATTTAATTTTTCAAAAGCATATGATTCATGACCCTAAAGATCCTAAATGGATCGGGCGGGATCGATTTGTGCTCTCATGTGGACATTCATCTTTAACTCTTTATACTCAATTATTTTTAAGTGGTTACGGCTTAGAGATGAAAGACTTAGAGTCATTCCGCACTTGGAATTCACTCACACCTGGACATCCTGAATATGGTCACACTGCTGGCGTAGAAATGACCACCGGACCATTGGGTGCAGGTATATCCACTGCGGTTGGCATGGCAATGGCCGCTAGGTTTGAAAAAGGATTATTAGACCCAGGCTCTGATCTTTTCGATCATAAAGTTTATGTAATTTGCTCTGATGGAGATTTGCAAGAAGGTGTCTCTGCGGAAGCCTCCTCCCTTGCTGGCACTCAAGAATTAGGAAATTTAATTGTCATTTATGACGACAATCGAATTTCGATTGAAGGTGATACTCATGTTGCTTTTACCGAGAACGTTTCAGCAAGATATGAATCTTATGGTTGGCATGTAGAAGAAGTATCTGCTTCAAGTGATGGCTCTGTAGATATCAAAGCTCTTGATGCTGCAATTGAACGGGCTAAGCAAGAGGCCAATCGACCTTCATTGATTCGTTTACATACGATCATTGCTTGGCCTGCACCAAAAGCACAAGGAACTGCAAAATCTCATGGCTCTGCATTAGGCGATGAGGAAATTTCAGCAACTAAAGTTGCACTTGGTTTAAACCCTGAAGAAAAATTTGCAATGCCAGCAGAGTTATTGGCTCATGCCAGAAAAGTCGTAGAGCGCGGTGGCAAAGCGCATGCGGAATGGAACACTGCACTTGAAAAATGGAAGAGTGCCAATCCTGAGAAAGGTCAATTACTTGATCGCCTTATTGCAGGAAAGTTACCTGCTATTTCACTTCCAGAATTTCCTTCAGATAAAGAGATTGCGACAAGAGCAGCAAGTGGCAAAGTAATTAATGCTTTAGCTGAGCAATTACCTGAACTTTGGGGTGGTTCTGCTGATTTAGCCGAATCCAACAACACCACTATTGAAAATGGTGGATCATTCCTGCCAGCTACTAGCAAGATGAAGAACGCTAATCCTTATGGTCGCATCATCCACTTTGGAATTCGCGAACATGCGATGGGTTCAATTCTCAACGGCATTACTTTAAGCGGCTTAACAAAGACTTTTGGTGGCACCTTCTTGATGTTCGCCGATTACATGCGCGGTGCGGTACGCCTTGCGGCGCTAATGGATATTCCAACTACCTTTGTTTGGACGCATGATTCAATTGGCGTTGGTGAAGATGGTCCAACACATCAGCCAATCGAACATTTTGCCGCGCTACGTGCAATTCCGAACTTCCATGTAATTAGACCTGCTGATGCAAACGAAACTGCTGCATGTTGGTTGGAAATTCTAAATCGTAAGAAGCCTGCAGGCATTTTGCTGTCTCGCCAGAATCTGCCAGTAATGCCGTTAAATAGCGCGGGTGTTGCAAAAGGCGCATATGCCGTTAAGCCAGTTTCTTCACCAAAGGTTTCAATTATTGCTACCGGTTCTGAAGTTAGTGTGGCAATGAAGGTTGCAGAGAAGTTAGAAAGCGAAGGAATCGCTACCCAGGTTGTCTCTGCTCCATGTCTTGAATGGTTTGCAGAGCAAAATGGCGCTTATCGCGAATCGCTTCTTCCAAAGAACGCGTTAAAGGTAAGTATCGAAGCTGGCGTATCTATGGGTTGGCGCGATTATGTTGGTGATAATGGTGTAATCGTTTCTCTTGATCACTTTGGTGCATCTGCCTCGGCTGGCAAACTATTTGAAGAGTTCGGCTTTGGCGCTGATGCAGTGGTGGCAAAGATCAAGGCAGCGCTGTGAAATTAACTGATCTCTACGCCGCTGGGACAAGCGCTTGGCTAGATGATTTATCACGTGCCGCGCTAACTACTACTCTGCCTGAACGTATCGCCCGCAAAGAGGTCTTTGGTGTAACCACTAATCCGGCGATTTTCCAGGCGGCGATTACAAAAGATTCAAGTTATAAAAGCGCCATTGAAGCTAGTAAAAACTTAAGCGCTGAAGAGATTATTGAGAAGCTAACCACTGAAGATGTTCGCGAAGCTTGCAAGTTATTTCGACCAATTTATGATGCGACAAATGGTGTCGATGGCCGTGTAAGTATTGAAGTTGATCCGCGCTTGGCACATAACACAACGGAGACTATTGAGCAGGCTAAACGTCTATGGGCAATCATTGATCAACCAAATTTGATGATCAAGATTCCGGCAACTCGCGCAGGGCTCCCTGCAATTACAGAGGTAATCGCAGCTGGAATTAGCGTTAACGTCACTTTAATTTTCTCATTAACTCGCTACGCCGAAGTTATTGATGCTTATCAAGCAGGAATCGAAAGATGTGCAAACCCAAAAAGCGTACACTCTGTAGCTTCATTCTTCGTTAGTCGTGTTGATAGCGCTGTCGATAAATTACTTCACGATGACTCGCTAAAGGGCAAAGCCGCAATCGCCAATGCCCGTATGGCATACGAACTATATTTAGAGAAATTCAAGAACTATCCACATAACCATCAACGTCCGCTATGGGCATCAACTGGCGTAAAGGATCCTTCTTATCGATCAACTATGTATGTTGATTCATTAATTGCGCCAAATACGGTAAACACGATGCCGCCAACAACTTTGGATGCAGTTATTGCTGCGGTTATTGAAGCGGAAGACACAATCACACCAAATATCTTGGCGGCTAAAGATGAGCTTCTTTCACTTGCAGCAGCAGGAATTGATTTGGTAAAAATTACAGATGAACTTGAAGCAGACGGTGTTGAAAAGTTCATGAATTCATGGGATGCATTAATCGCTGAAGTGGAGAAAGCAAAACAATGATCAAACTCTCTGGTCCCCTAACAGAAAAGATTGATCGCTCAAGCGATCTCTATAAGAAGTTAAACGAAGCGAATTCTCGCCTGGCAAAGAAGGACCATACCCTTTGGGGTAAGGATGCAGAGGCTGAGGCAGCGATTCGTCTTAATTGGGTTGACCTGCCAGAGAGTTCAAGAGAACTTCTTCCTGCATTAGATGCGCTTATCACCAAATTTAGAGGTAAGCGCGTCGTACTTTGTGGCATGGGTGGATCATCGCTTGCGCCAGAAGTTATTGCAGGTACCTACAAGAAGAGCGCATTTATCTTCGATTTAACAGATCCGAATTATGCATCACATGTTTTAAAGAGTGATCTCTCAAATGCCGTTGTAGTTGTGAGTTCAAAATCAGGTTCGACAATTGAAACGTCATCGCAACGAGCTGCGACTGAAGCTGCTCTAGTTTCTCAGGGACTCAACCCGAAAGAACATATTGTTTTTGTAACTGACCCTGGTTCACCACTTGATAAAGAGGTTCGCGCTGGTGGCTATACCGTAATTAATGCAGATCCAAATGTTGGGGGCCGCTTCTCTGCTCTTAGCGCATTTGGTTTGGTACCAGCTGCTCTAATCGGCGTAGATCCATCAATACTTTTGGATAGCGCAGATGCGCAACTTAAGGCGCTTCAGAGCGACAATAATGTTGCAATCGATTTGGCATACCTAATGGCTACTCAATCAGATCAATATGTAGCTTTCGCTGACTCCCCTGCTATTCCAGGACTTTCAGATTGGATCGAGCAATTAGTTGCCGAATCAACTGGTAAAGACCAGAAGGGCCGTGTGCCTGTAGTTCTTTCAAATGCAAAAGAAACAATCGCTTCTAAGCAGATGTTAGTTACCTTTGCTGAAGGTGGAGATTTAGTAGTTGATGGCGATTTAGGCGAACATTTCATTACCTGGGAATGGGCAACTGCGCTGCTTGGAGTTGCACTTGAAGTTGATCCATTTAATCAACCAAACGTGACCGAAGCTAAGAATGCAACCTCTGAGCTGCTTGCAGAGTGGAATAACAAACTTCCAGCGCTTCCTGCAACTGAGAGTGCAGACAAAGTTCTCAAAGAAATTGTTGAAAAATGCGATGGTTACATTGCAATCCTTGCTTACTTAGATCGTAAAGATGATGTTGCGATTCAAGAACTTCGTAAAATTTTGGCAGAGAAGAGTGGCAAGCCAGTTACCTTCGGTTGGGGCCCACGCTTTCAGCATTCAACTGGCCAATTTCATAAGGCTGGACAACCAAATGGCGCCTTCTTAATTATCACTGCAGATTCAAAGGAAGATTTCGAAATCGCGGGTAAGGAATTTACTTTCCAAACTTTAGTGATGGCACAAGCTCTTGGTGAATTTAGAGCGCTTGGGGCAAGAAAATACCCGGTTGGCAGAATTCATCTGACAGACCGGGCATCTGGAATTGCTGAAATTTTAGCTGCAGCTAAAAATCTTTGAGTTTATTCGTCTTCTCCGCGTAACTTCTTAAGAGCATCTTCAAGAATCTTTGTCGCCTCCGCTGGAGTGCGACGCTCCTTCACGTATGCAAGGTGAGTCTTGTAAGGCTCATTCTTGATTGGTGAAGGTGGATTGTTCTTATCTTGACCTGCTGGAAAACCACAACGAGGGCATCGGCACGCTGGTGTACGCCAACGAGTACACCCAGATCCGGCGCGCCCTGAAGAAGGACATCCGCGCGCTGCTCAACCTGACCAAGAACTCGGTGGCCTCGGAGGAACTGGTCAAACGGACGCGGACGGCCATCGAGAAGCAGGTGGGCGACTACTACCTTTACGAGATCGACCGGAATCCGGTGGCCTGC
>JALQWD010000154.1 GCA_023260175.1 Candidatus Nanopelagicaceae bacterium
GTACGGGCATCCCATTGACGCGAAACTAAGAGACCGCCACCTTCATAGGGGGTAAATGATGAAATATTTCGAGAGAGATTATTAAAACTCAAACCTAAATCTGAAACAATTTTGTCTGGTAAAAGTGAAATTAAATAGGCATAACGCGAAAGACGAGCGTCGAAATCTTCGAAAGCTTTTACGCTTTGCGTTGCTCCGCCAACAACTTCTTGAGCCTCGAGAATTAAAACTTTCTTTCCCGCTTTAGCAAGGTAATTAGCCGCGACTAAGCCATTGTGGCCTGCGCCAGCAATGACTACGTCGTAACTTTTCATAGCGATTTAACCATCCTATTTACTGCTTCAGCTAGAACAGATTCACTGGTAGCTAAGTTGATGCGGATAAATTGAGTTGCAGTTGGACCGTAAATCTTTCCGGCATTAAATGCAACGCGACCTTTATCTAAAAAGACTTGGCAAGGGTCTTCACCCAGTCCAAGCGCACTCACGTCTACCCATGCTAGGTATGAGCATTCTGGAATTTCATATTTAGCCGCTGGAATGTGAGTATCAAGAAGAGTTTTCAAATAATGTGCATTAGATTCAATGGTAGAAAGTGCAGCATCAAGCCACTCTTCTCCGTGATTGAAAGCTTCAACAGCGGCAAAGGCGCCAAGAATTGAAGATCTGAAATGAACTGCCATTGGCATCTTTGCAAGAACTTCATGCTTCTCTGCGCTCTGCGAAACAATAAGTGCCGATTTTAGTCCAGCAATATTGAATGCTTTGCTCGCGCTAGTTACGCAAATTCCAACTTCAGCTGCAGCTGGGCTCACGGATAAGAATGGAATGAATTCTTTACCTGGGAATGCCAAAGGAGCATGAATTTCATCGCTAATTACAATCACATTATATTTCTTGGCTAAGTCAGCAATTTTGCTCAACTCTTCGCGAGTGTAGATGCGGCCAAGCGGATTGTGCGGATGACAGATTGCGTGAACCTTCAAGCCGGATGCATAAACTTTTTCGATTGCATCAAAATCTAGTGACCACTTAAGGCCATCTTGGATAAAAGGAACATCGACTAATTCAACCTTGGTCTCTTTAATCCAGTTATAAAAATTCTGATAAATCGGAGAATTAACTAGAACTTTATCTCCTGGTACGGTTGTTACGCGGAGTACTTCGACCATACCAACGCCGACATCGGTGCAGAGACGTACGTATTCAGGATTTACATCCCAATTCCATCTGCGCTTTGCAAAGCCGGCAAATGCTTTTCCTAGCTCTGGGATTGAACTTAGGTAACCCATATCTGAATGCGAAACCATTTCAACCAAGATATCTTGGATTGGTTTTGCAATTGGAAAGTCCATTTCGGCTACGAATAACGGTAGGACATCTGATGGGAAACCGCGCCATTTCTCACTTCGGTGAGTGCGCATCTCTGCAAGCGACAATGCTTCAAGTTTCATGTTGGCAGGGTAATACAGCGAGAGCTATTCCGCAGTTATTTTGCGGGTCGAATTTCGCACAACTAACGATGTAGGCAAGGTCAGATCTGGCATGTCCGAGTCTGGCTTCTTCAATTTCTCCATGATGGACCATGCCGCCATCTCGCCCATCATCTGAACCGGCTGTTCGATTGTGGTTAAATCGAAATACTCTGCCATTTCATGATTATCAAAGCCGACAATAGAAATGTCATCAGGAACTTTCAAACCATGTTTCTTGACTGCATGAATAGCACCGATAGCCATTTCATCAGATTCGCAGAAAATTGCAGTTGGGCGATTTTTTCTTGCAAGTAATTCACCCATTGCCTGCATCGCAGTTGCAGCTTGGAAATCGCCGATCACTTCATGCATCGGATCAAATTCAATTCCACTCTCTTCGAGAACTTGGAGAAAACCAATGCGGCGATCGCGCGGAACTGGAAATTGATATGGGTTGTTATTAACGCCGCCAATTAATCCAATTCGTTTATGTCCTTGATTTACCAAATGCTGTGTTGCAACTTTGGCGCCTGCAACGTCATCAATTCTCACACTTGAAACGCGTTTATCTGATGTACCAACTAGCGCAGTTGGGATATTAAGGCCCAAAATTGATTGAAATTCTTCTTCATCTAGTGGAACACTTATTGAAATCAATGCATCGATACGTCCACGTAAATACTCATCTTTGAAAACACGGTTACGATCTTCGTTTTGATTGATGTTATAGACAAGAAGATCTAAGCCTGCTTCTTGCAGAACTTGTTCGGCGCCTTGAATTACCTTTGCGAAGTACCAACGACTGATGTAAGGAGCGATAATGCCGACGCTGTTAGCGCGCTTTGGCTCTTGATTCTTAATTGAGGTTAAGGTGTAATTTAATTTGGCAGCGGCTGCTTCAATTTTGGCGCGAGTTTCAGGGTTAACGTGTTGCATGGCGCGAAGAGCACGCGAAACCGTTGCCGTCGAGACGCCAGCCTCTCGAGCTACATCCTTGATTCCAGCCATTGCATCCCTGTCATTTCTATGTAAAACTCTGTAACTGCATGTAAACCAGATGCAAACGTTACATCTTTATGTAACTTTTCATAACCCCCATCTTGGTCATATTAGGAGATCCATTGATTACAGAAGCCAAGATGCGAAAAATAGTTAGTGAAATTGCGGCGAGCGATAAACGCTTCGCTCCCGTCATTGATGCCTCAGAACTCTGCGATATCGGAACCACAAACCCTGAACGCTCTCATTTTGAATCCCTAGTCTCATCTGTGATTTCACAACAACTTGCAACTGCCGCCGCAAGCACAATCAAAAAGCGATTTGTGCTCGAATGCGGAAAAGTAACTCCTAAGAATGTTGCAGCGATGGATATTTTTCAATTACGCGGCGCTGGGCTTTCTGGCGCTAAATCTAAAACCATTCAAGGGCTAGCAAATGCTGCGCTAGAAAAGGAAGTAGATTTCAAAAATCTTCACAATATGAATGATGAAGATGTTTATCGAAATTTAACGAAGCTTTGGGGTATCGGTCCATGGACCGTTGATATGTTCATGATGTTTCAGCTGGGGCGATTAGATATTTGGCCAACCGGCGACCTGGGTGTTCGCCGTGGCTGGGAAAAGGTCCATCGCCTAAAAGAGGAAATTACCCCTGAAGAACTAGGTAAAAAAGGCGAAAAATTCCGCCCACATCGCAGCATTGTCGCCTGGTATTGCTGGCGCGCGATCGATATGTAATTACTTATCTTCTAATATTAAAGAGACAGAGTTAATGCACCAACGTTGATCCGTTGGAGTATCAAAACCTTCGCCCTCGAATACATGGCCTAAATGCGAATTACATTTAGCACATCGCACCTCGGTTCTAACGCGGGGCGCTAAAGAACGATCTTCCAAAAGTATTACCGCATCGCCTTCAGTCGGTGCATAAAAAGATGGCCAGCCACAGCCAGAGTGGAATTTAGTTTCACTTCTAAATAACTCTGAATTACATGCCTTGCATTTGTAAACGCCAACTTTGTCAGTATCTGTATATTCGCCAGTAAATGGACGTTCGGTTGCACCTTTTCGCAAAACTTCATATGAAAGTGGATCGAGTTTTGCTTTCAACTCTTCTTCGTTGATGCTTGGATACGGAACGCCGGTAGATGAGTGGCAGTCATAGCCATTTGGATTCTTCTCTAAATAGCGCTGGTGATAATCCTCTGCCCGCCAATATTTGTGAGGAGTCGCATCGGTAATATCTGTGACAATCGGACCAATGCCATCTTTTGCTAATTCTTTTCCGTAAATCTTCGCTGCATTAAATGCGAGCGCCTCTTGTTCGGAGCTGGTGTAGAAAATAGCGCTTCGATATTGAGTTCCAATATCTCCACCTTGCTGATTCAATGAAGTCGGATCATGCATGGTGAAAAATTCTTCGAGTAATCTTTGATAGCTGATCAATTGCGGATCAAAAGTGACCTCAACAGTCTCTGCATGATTAGTAGTTTTCTTGCAGACCTCTTCATATGTTGGATTTTCAGTATCTCCGCCCATATAACCAACCGAGGTGCTAATTACGCCAGGAAGATTCCAGAATCTGCGCTCTGCTCCCCAGAAGCATCCGGTTGCGAAGTAAGCCTTCTCTAAACCATTTAATCCGTTCATGTGACCTGGATTCTTTCATCCAATACGATTAGAGGTGAAATCCATTAGCCCTCGTAGCTCAGGGGATAGAGCACGGCCCTCCGGAGGCTGGTGCACAGGTTCGAATCCTGTCGAGGGCGCTCTAAATCACCCACATTTTTCTCGTACCCTCTTGTAACGAATTAATAACTATTGGAGAATACGTCTTCGGTTTAACTCATCGTGAGTTAATTTCTTTCAACCCATCGTAAAAGGACGGTTTCCCCATGGATTGGCGCCATCAGAGTGCATGCCGTGACGAGGATCCTGAGCTTTTCTTCCCGGTTGGAAATACCGGCCCTGCAATCACCCAAATCGAAGAGGCTAAGAAAGTCTGCATGCGTTGCTCTGTGAAGGATCAATGTTTGGCATGGGCTCTCGAATCAGGTCAAGATGCTGGCGTATGGGGCGGTTTATCTGAAGATGAGCGTCGTGCAATGAAGCGTCGCGCTGCACGTAATCGTGCACGTATGGCTGAATTAAGTCGCCAAGACGATCACTAACGAATTTCAAAGCGCAATTGCGCTGTAGTTCCCTTTTCAGTTCCAGAAATTTCAAGCGAACCTTTTAATTCACTTTCTGTCAACGTGCGCACGATCTGCAATCCAAGGTTTGATGAATCTTTTAAGTTAAACCCTGCAGGTAATCCCACGCCATCGTCCTCTATTTTTACGGCGCAGCTATCTCCGGTACGGCTAAAAATGACATCCACTTTGCTGCCTTTGGTAGTCAGGCCATGCTCTATTGCATTTGCAACAAGTTCCGTAATTACTAACGACAGAGGTGTCGCAATCTTCGGATCTAATGAACCTAAAGAGCCCAATCTCCTAACCGTAATATCGCTAACTGCGCCCGCAGCACGAGGTGCAAGATCTACTGCATGGCTAATTAAAGAATCCACCACTGAATCAAAATCTACTTCATCTTTGCCGCTTGATGACAAAGTCTCATGAACTAACGCAATAGATGAGATGCGACGTACCGCTTCATCGAGCGCTCCGCGGGCTTTCAAGTCTTCGACTCTGCGAGATTGCAAGCGTAAAAGCGCTGAAACCGTCTGCAAATTGTTCTTAACTCGATGATGAATTTCTTTGATTGTGGCATCTTTTAAGAGTAATTCGCGTTCTCGGCGACGAATTTCGGTGACATTGTGTAAAAGTACAACGCTGCCAAGACGGACACCGCTACTGGTAAGTGGCAATAAAGTTAATTCAACGCTGCCACCACGCGATTCCAATTCAATCTGCGAAACTTCTATCTTTTCATTTAGCTCTTGAAATTCATTTCTAGGTCTATTTAATATTTTCGAAGCGATATCTGAGAGATGAAGTTTCTCTAGTTCGCTCTCCCACCCTAATCTGCTAAATGCAGATCTTCCGTTTGGGCTGGCATAGGTAACAACTCCATCTTTATCAAGCCTAATAAAACCATCGCCTACACGTGGAGAAGGGTTTAGTGAACTAATTGCGATTTCGTAAGGAAAATTTCCTTCTCCAACCATATTCAACAATTGCTCAGCGATGACTTGATATTCATTTTCCAATCGACCGGTACCGCGGTTTACGTCAGAGTTTCTATGGCGCGCAATCTGCGCTATCTGAATTCCTTTATATCTAACAGGAAAGTAATCAACGCTATCGCCATCATAAAGTTCAGTAACTTCATCGCCAACAAAATCTTGAGGAAAGAGAGTTGCGGCTGTTGCCGCGCGCACTTGCGCGATTGCTAGCTGATTGCCATTTCTAGATTTAACCCACAACGCCAAATCTGCAAAACTTAAATCGGCAATAATCTGCCAGTCAGACGCGATTCGTTTTAAACGCGATATCTCATCAGAGTTTAAATTCGTTGAATCTCTGAGAATTTGATCTATCTGCAACATTAGAGCCAGCTTGCGATTTGATGTTTGATCTCTTCAGGTGCAAACCATGATAGCTCTTCCCCGTCTTCGGAATAGAGCAAAGCTGCTACCTGATTGAAAGCTATAGAGATTGATTCGCCATTTATTTGATCTTCTTTTAAGTCGACTGCTATTACAAAGCCAGCTTTGCCTTGGTTTAATTCAAGGGAATCGTCGGCAGCTAATTGGCTAACTAGGTGTTCGCGCTCTTCCTCGTCTATGCCTGCATCGAATTCAAATTGCTCGGGGGTTAAATATTCATCGAAGGTAACGGCCTGAGTTAATAATGTATTAATTAGCTCTGGAGTGGTCGCTACATAAACGCGCATTAGCCAAGAGTAGCGATGGACTTTCGAGCAAGCGAATTGCCGGCAACCTCCATCAGAGCGCTCTTGCTTTCAGCGGCGGCTTCAAATGATTTGAGATCCAGCGGGACATTTAGGCAATCCATGCGAGGGAAGAGTTCTTCGATCTGAGCACGCCATCTCTGCTGGGTCTTTGTACGTTCCGCGAAATTAAATATGGTGACAGTTGGATTCAGGTCTAACTCCTGCAATCTAGCCAAGGTATTAAAACCTGCCCTGGTAACAACATAAATTTCATCGGCTTCGCTTAAAAGTGGATGGTTTAAATTACTGCCCAGATCAAAGACAATCTTTTCACATTCAATTGAAGCAGGAATACCTTGGGTTGCGTACAGGCTTTTTGTAATTTTCTCGCTTTTGCCTTCAATCCGATGAAGTCCTAGAGCTCTAGCAATATCTGGATTTCGATTATCAAGGTCAGTGAGCAGGACCTGACAATTCTGCGAATGTTCAAATGCGTAATTGATCGCCATTGTCGTTGTACCAACTCCACCTGAGAGGCCAACAAAACAGATGACTTTTGCGGCGCCACGGTTAAAAGAGAAACTTTCCGACTTGCTTCCTGGCTCTAAGAGCGCTGAAATTTCTTCCAGTGACATTGATTTATTCACTATTACTCGCGTGTAAGCAAAATCAATCTGTCGAGCGCAAACCAAAGTTATGTCTTTCGCTCGTTCTGCTTCCCTAACTTGCTCAATAGATACGCCACGAATTGCTAGCTCTCCATTAATGGCAGCAATAGCCTTAATTACAGCTGATTCAAGTTCAGGATCCGCAATGTAAGTTACGAATTTAGCCATGATTGATCACCACGACCATACGACCGCGACGCGTCGCGTTTAGCGCACGTTCAACTAGGTCATTTGGGATTGCAACTGTAACTATCGAAGCACCGCCTAGATTTTCGCTCTTGCGATTTAAATCAACAATATAAACGCCATCTATTACCAGTTCACTAGGAATATCTTTACCGTCGCCAGTGTCATTTACGACTTGATAAAGATTAACTAGATCTCCAATTTGTACTCTAGATGGCAAGTCTGCCGCAGCAGCTGCAAAGGAGAGCAACCTGACATCGCTTTCGCCATTTGATTCTATAAGTGCGCTTTGGTTTAAATATTCGCCAGTTGCAACATATTTAGCAATTAAATAACCAACTGGATTTTGATTAGAGGTTATATATCCACTTGCCTCTTTGCCAAAGGATCCCTTAACTTCAATGAAATCTGTGGTATCGATCATGTGGCCAGGCGTTAAATCTTTAGCTGCCACCCAATAGCTGCTCCGATTATTAGCAAGAAATGCCAAACCAATTGCCACAAAGAATGAGGCGATAATTACTGTGATTGCGATTGCGTTTTTAATATCTATACGTGTTTTCATAGCGGCAGGTTAGAAATTCTGTGCATATCTACGCTTTCCACATGAACAATCGCACTTAAGTACTAGAAAAGTTGGGGCTCACCGCTGATGGTTAGCGGTTCGAATTGTCAGATGTTTGCGCTATGGAAAGAGCATTCGTACAAGAGCCATACTTATATAAATTATCTTCACTTTACCGCGAAGATTACATACCAGGTTTCGAACCTGAACCAACTTCTGCTAGCGAGCTCCCTGAAATCGAGGCCTTCGCTGCGAGCTTTGCAAGAAGTGTTTTAGAGATTTGGGCCGGCAAGAGATCTGCTGCTCAATTAAGCAGATATTGCCACGAATCTGTCTATCAGGAACTAGTAACCTCGATTGGTTTTCAAAAAGAGATTGGCAAGTTTCGAAAGATTCATATTCACGAACCTTTAGATGGTTTATGTGAAAGCACTGTAACCGTAAGGTTTAAAGATCGACTTCGTTCAATGGCGCTGCGATTTGAAGGTGTCGATCACAAATGGATCTGCACCAGCTTAGATTTAATTTAGTTAGCTGCGCCGTGGCAACGTTTGTACTTCTTGCCAGAACCACATGGGCAAGGAGAATTACGAGTTACATCTCCGCTTCGAACCACACCTGATTCATCTGCCGAAGAGTAAGAGAGTTGCTGAGGTTTTGGAGCATCTAGCCCGCCACCATGAACATGTTCTGTTTCAACAGTTACTTCTACGTTGAAAATAAAGCCGGCAATCTCTTCTTGAATTCCATCCATCATCGCGGCAAATAGATCGTAACCTTCGCGCTGGTATTCAACCAATGGATCACGTTGCGCCATAGCGCGAAGACCAATGCCTTCTTGCAGATAATCCATTTCGTATAAATGTTCACGCCACTTGCGGTCTAGAACAGATAGCAAAACCTTACGCTCTAACTCACGCATAACCGCAGGAGTTAAAGTCTCTTCGCGCTTCTTGTATGCCGCTACTGCGTCATCGACAAGTCGGGCCGCTAAGAAATCAGTATCTAAGCCCTTGCGGCCACCGACTTCCTTTTCAATATCTGCCAAGGTAAATGAAATTGGATAAATAGCGCCAATTGCCGCCCACAGAGTTTCTAGATCCCAATCCTCTGCGTAACCATCAGCAGTAGCGGCCTGAACATAAGCGGTGATGGTTTGAGCTAAGAAGCGCTGCACCTGCTCGGAGATATCTTTTCCTTCAAGAACTGAACGGCGTTCGCCATAAATAACTTCGCGCTGGCGATTCATAACATCGTCATACTTCAAAACATTCTTACGAATTTCGAAGTTCTGTGCCTCAACCTGAGTCTGTGCTGACTTAATTGAGTTTGAAACCATCTTTGATTCGATTGGTTGATCATCTGGAATACCTGCGGCAACCAAGAATCGTTCGACCATTGCAGAGTTAAAACGACGCATCAAATCATCTTGTAGCGATAGATAGAAGCGTGATTCACCAGGATCGCCTTGGCGGCCAGAGCGACCTCGTAACTGATTATCAATACGTCGTGACTCGTGGCGTTCGGTACCTAGAACATAAAGTCCACCGAGCGCAATAACTTCTTCGTGGCCAGCCGCAACAGCTGCTTTCTGCTTTGCAATCTCTTCTGGCCAAGCTGCTTCATATTCAGTTGGATTATCTACTGGAGAGATTCCGCGCTTTTGAATTTCGAAATCCGCCATGAATTCTGGATTGCCACCGAGCATGATGTCAGTACCACGTCCAGCCATATTGGTTGCAACAGTCACTGCACCTTTAACGCCAGCACGAGCGATGATTGCTGCTTCACGTTGATGCTGTTTAGCATTTAGAACTTCGTGTGGAACACCATGCTTTTTTAGAGTCGCAGAGAGTTCCTCTGATTTTTCAACTGAAACTGTACCGACCAAAACTGGCTGGCCCTTGCGATATCTAGCTTCGATATCTTTCGCGACAGCTTCAAACTTTCCAGCTTCTGACTTGTAAACAAGGTCAGATAAATCTTTACGTTGCATTGGGCGATTGGTAGGAATTGGAACAACGCCCAACTTATAGATCTGATGGAATTCAGATGCTTCGGTCATCGCAGTACCGGTCATACCTGAAATTTTTCCGTATAAACGGAAGTAATTCTGCAGAGTAATCGTCGCTAAAGTCTGATTCTCAATCTGAATTTCGATACGTTCTTTAGCTTCTAGCGCTTGGTGCATACCCTCTGAATAGCGACGGCCAGCCAAAATACGACCGGTATGTTCGTCAACGATTAAAAGTTCGCCATTCATTACAACATAATCTTTGTCGCGCTTAAATAGCTCTTTCGCGCGAATTGCATTATTTAAATAGCTAATTAGAGGTGTGTTTGCTGATTCGTAAAGATTGCCAATCTGTAACAACTCTTCGACCTTGGTAATACCAGCTTCAAGAATTCCAGATGTGCGCTTCTTTTCATCAACTTCGTAATGCACATCGCGTTCGAGTTTCTGAACTAAATTAGCAAATTCTACGTACCACTTGGTTGGCTTATCTGCCGGGCCAGAGATGATCAACGGTGTTCGAGCTTCGTCAATAAGAATTGAGTCAGTTTCGTCAACGATAGCGAAATTGTGGCCGCGCTGTACACACTCCTCTAGCGACCATGCCATGTTGTCGCGAAGATAATCAAAACCAAATTCGTTATTTGTTCCGTAAGTAATATCTGCTTGGTAAGCCTCGCGACGTTCTGCAGGAGTCATTGAAGCGAGAATTACACCGACATTTAGTCCAAGGAAGCGATGTACGCGACCCATCCATTCAGAGTCACGCTCTGCTAAATAATCGTTAACAGTAACAACATGAACACCTTTGCCAGTTAACGCATTCAAATATGCAGGCAATGTTGATACGAGAGTCTTACCTTCACCAGTACGCATTTCAGCAATATTGCCTTTGTGAAGTGCCGCGCCACCCATTAGCTGAACATCGTAATGACGTTGACCTAATGTGCGCTTTGCCGCTTCGCGAACCACAGCGAAAGCTTCAGGAAGTAGGTCATCTAGATCTTCGCCATTTGCTAAACGGTTCTTAAATTCAGGAGTCTTTGCAGCTAGCTCTGTATCTGAAAGTGCAGATATTTTCGGTTCGAAGGAATTTACTTCATCAGCGATGCGAGCCAACTCTTTAACAATTCGGCCCTCGCCTGCACGAAGAATGCGATCTACAATCGACATCTGCTCCCTTTCCTGACATCCAGCCTCATATGTTAAGGGTCTGTGCCACGCAGGCGGTAATCGCCCTATTAACTGGAATTCCAACGGCATTTAAGGCTCTTTTTGCCTCTAGAAGTGTCGCTCCAGTTGTGACCAAATCATCAACTAAAAGAATTTCCTGATTTATGAATTCGCCGCCGTATTTGAAAGCTCCATCAATATTTCGCTTTCGATCCACTGCGCTAAGTCCACTCTGGTCTAACAAGCTACGCTCGATAATCATTCCCGAAACTATGGGCACACCTGTTCTCATCGAAACGTCTCTAGATATATCAAAAATGAAATCTCGACCACGTTTTCGTATTGCGCGTTTAGAACCAGGAATGGGTAAGAGTACCGCGTTACGGATAACTTGAGTTGGCAGTCTTTTAAGACAATTTACTAAGGCATTCACTATTAATTCATCGGCAATTTTAAGAGAGTTTTCTTTTGCACCTAAGAGAATTGATCTAGCTACTGGTGAATATCTGATTGCAGAATAAACTGTAAGTTGATTAATGGTTTGAAGATAAAAATGCGGATTCCAAAACTTGCGGCATTTACTGCAAACTTCGATTCCAAGTGCATTGCACCCGAAACAACGCACCGGGAAAAGAAGTTCTTTTAGTGGTGAAAGCACTAACCAATCTTGGCAAAATTGCTGACTAAAATTTGAGAGGAATTATTCGCTGTGGAATTTCTCCGCCAGCTTGCTTTGGCAAAGTCAGAACAAAATTAGCGCCTCTGCCAGGTTCGCCATAAACTTCTAGCTCACCATTATGTAGGCGTGCATCTTCAAGTGATAGTGACAGCCCCAGACCTGTACCGCCACGGATTCTTGAACGAGAAGGGTCAGCGCGCCAGAATCGGTCAAAGACTCGGGTAGCGCTCTCTTTACTCAACCCAATTCCATGATCTCGAACAGATACTGCAACTGCGCTTTCATCATGTTTAATAGTCACATTGATTGGTTTCGCTTCTGCGTGATCTATTGCGTTGGCTAATAAGTTTCGAAGAATTCGCTCAACTCGGCGGATATCTCCCTTTATATATACCGAATCAGCTGGGCGATCTAGCTCAATATGCACGCCCACTTCTGCAGCAACCATACGTAAATTATCAATCGCATTTGCAGTCAGCAAGCAGATATCGAATTCAACTGGTTCAATTACCGCTACCTCTGCATCAAAGCGACTGATTTCCAATAAGTCTTCAAGCAAGCGCTCAAAACGATCTAACTGAATCATCATCAATTCCACACTTCGCTGCAGCGCTGGATCAAATTCATTACGTGCACTATGAATCATTCCTGCAGCCATGCGCAAAGTCGTTAATGGGGTACGTAGTTCATGCGTAACGTCACCAACAAATCGTTGTTGCACATTTGATAAGTTCTCTAATCGATTAATCTGTAGCTGCAATGAATTGGCCATCTCGTTGAAGGCGCTTCCAAGACGGGCAATTTCATCTTCGCCATGAACATCCATACGTTTACCTAGATCGCCAGAAGCTAGAGCTTCTGCAGTCTTTGCCGCTTCTCTAACCGGTCTAACAACTTGTCGCACTACAAGCAAAGTCACCAATGCCACGAGGAATACCAAAGCAGAACCTGTTGCAATCAATGAATTTGAAACAATCTGCAACGTCTTGTTCTGATTATCTAAATTGAAAAGTAGGTATAGCTCGTATTGGCCGCCTTCAGGAATCTGGATTTGGCTACCTACTACAAGAACGTCAGAAGTTAATCCAAATGTATTAGTTATCTTTTGGTAGGAACTGTGTGTATTTGTATCTGTTCGAATAATCTTGCGAAGTTCCTGAGGGATCATCGATGCTGTTAGAAATGCAGAGACTGTTGTGAAATTATTCTTTTTAACATCTGTTTTTGGAGAAGGCACCAAAATCAAAAAAGGAGCCGTGTTTGTCGTAGTACCGAAAACAGTGCCGTTAGTTGAAAGATCCGAGATTGCCTTACGAATTGCTTGGGTGTTATTTCCCGCTAGCAGGAATTGATATTGCAGTGCGTAAACAGTTGCTTTGGTGTCAGAAATGGAAGATTCATATTTAACGCCCTTAATACCGCTTGATAAGTTTGTATAGAGCGCAGAGCCGGCAATCCAAATAGCGGCTAATGAGAGAAGTGAGGTCGAAATAACGACTCGGGCTGCCAGCGAGTGGCGAAGCCATTTCGTTAACTTCACTTAAGGGCCGTTGAACCTGCTCGATATCCAACACCACGGACGGTGAGGACGATTTCTGGATTATCTGGATCTAGCTCCACTTTAGAACGTAAACGCTGTACGTGTACGTTAACTAAACGAGTATCCGTAGAGTGGTGATAGCCCCAAACTTCTGACAGCAGAGCTTCGCGAGTAAATACTCGACCAGGCTCTTTCGCTAAAGCTGCTAATAATTCAAATTCAAGTCGTGTTAATAAAATCTTCTTAGGGCCACGTGTAACTTCGTGGGCAACCATGTCGATTTTCAAGTCGCCAATAGAAATCTGTCCGGTTGAAGGAAGTGTTGATCTGCGCAGACGCGTGCGAATACGTGCAACTAGTTCTGATGGATGTCTAAAAGGTTTAACAATGTAATCATCTGCGCCAGCTTCCAGACCCGCGACGACATCTTGAGTGTCGCCGCGAGCTGTAAGCATGACAATTGGAACCATTGATTCAGCGCGAATCTGTTTGCAGACTTCAACGCCATCAATACCTGGAAGCATTACATCTAGTAAAACTAAATCAGGATTTGTTTCGCGGAAAGCTTCAAGTGCTTCATCGCCACGACCAACCATCTCGACATCGATGCCGGCACCGGTTAAAACAATGCCGAGCATCTCTGCGAGATCTTGATCGTCATCGACGACAAGCACTAATGTCATTAGCTACCGTGTTCCCAAGAGTTTAGGTAAAGCTCTTGCGCTGGTGTTAGAACATCTACTGCTCCACCCATACTTGCAAGCTTAAGACGTGCAACTTCCTTATCAATCTCTGTTGGCACGTTATGTACACCTGGCTTTAAATTCTTCGCTTCCTTAACTAGGTATTCAGCAGTTAGCGCTTGATCCGAGAATGAAAGATCCATAACAGATGCTGGGTGGCCTTCAGCTGCGCCAAGGTTAACTAGGCGACCTTCAGCAAGAAGAAGTAAGCGATTACCGCTCTTTAATACATATTCGTCAGTCTGGTGACGCATCTTGGCATTCTTCTTAACAGCGTTCTGCTCTAACCAAGCAACATCGATTTCGATATCGAAATGGCCTGAGTTAGCAAGAATTGCACCATCCTTCATGTTTACGAAGTGCTCTTCACGAAGTACGTCGCGATTGCCGGTTACTGTAATAAATACATCGCCAATCTTCGCAGCTTCGGTCATAGGCATTACACGGAAGCCCTGCATCATCGCATCCAAAGCCTTTGTTGGATCGATTTCAGTAACAATTACATCTGCACCTAAACCGCGAGCACGTTCTGCAACACCCTTACCGCAATAACCGAATCCTGCAACTACTAGCACGCGACCAGCTAACAAGAAGTTAGTTGCACGGAATACAGCGTCAAGAGTTGATTGACCGGTTCCGTAGCGATTGTCGAACATGTGCTTTGTGTCAGTATCGTTTACGGCGATCATTGGGAACGTTAGAGCGCCATCTTTTGCCATCTGCGTTAAACGGATAACGCCTGTTGTGGTCTCTTCGCAACCTCCAGTGATATTTGGAAGTAGCTCCTTACGTGTTGTGTGAAGAGTATTTACTAAATCGCAACCATCATCGAATACCTGATGTGGTTCGATATCAAGAGCTGCATTGATATGTGCGTAGTAGCCATCACGATCAACAGCGTTGCGTGCGAAAACGCTAATGCCGTATTCGTGAACAAGTGCAGCTGCGGTGTCATCTTGTGTTGAAAGCGGATTTGATGCACAAAGTGCAAGCTCTGCTCCACCTGCTTTTAGTACGCGCATTAGGTTTGCAGTCTCAGTTGTGACGTGCATACATGCAGCAATTCGAACACCTGCGAATGGCTTTGTTTTTTCGAAGCGCTCACGGATATGAGCTAGAACTGGCATATTGCGTTCTGCCCATTCGATGCGCTTTTTGCCTTCAGCGGCAAGCGCTGCATTAGCAATATCGTGCTTAATTGAGGTCGTCGTAGACAATTTTTACTCCTAGAGATTTAGAAACTAATCGGCGAGGCCTCGCGCTTAGCCCTAGTTTAACCTCTAATTACAGCCAGTACCTCATCACGCAATGATGCCATCTGGCTTTGAGTCTTAGCCTCAACATTAAGTCGAAGTAGCGGTTCGGTATTTGAAGCGCGGACGTTAAACCACCAGGTCTCGCCATCGACTGTTAGGCCATCTAGCTCGTCGGTACTTACGCCCGGTTTTGAACCGTAGAGCTCTTTGATGTGCGCCATCACTGCCTTGCTATCTGCAACCTGCGAATTGATTTCGCCGCTAGCGCTATAACGGGCGTATGGCTTCAATAATTCTGAAAGTGTTTTATCACTCTCGCCTAATGCGGCAATTGCATGTAACGCAGCCAACATGCCGGAATCTGCGCGCCAGAAATCCGCAAAATAGAAATGGCCTGAATGTTCGCCGCCAAAGATCGCTCCGGATTCGGCCATCATTGCCTTAATAAAAGAATGACCGACTCTTGAACGTAGTGGCTTTCCACCATTCTCTTCAACAATTTCTTTAACTGCTCTTGATGAAATCAAGTTGTAAATAATCGGAGAACCTGGCTTCTTCTTTAATTCTCTATCTGCAATCAAAGCAGTTAATAATGAAGGATTAACTGCCTCTCCATTTTCATCTACCAAGAAACAACGATCAGCATCGCCATCGAAAGCAAGTCCAATGTCAGCTTTCTTTTTCTTGACCATCTTTTTGAGGTCTATTAGATTCTCGTCATCAATCGGATTGGCTTCGTGATTTGGGAAAGTGCCATCTAATTCGTAATACATCTCTGTAACGTCGGCATTGATGCGCTCAAATACTGCAGGCGCGGTATGGCCAGCCATTCCATTTCCGGCATCAACTACTACATTTAATTTTCGAATGGCGGAGACATCTACAAGAGTTAATAAATGCTCAACGTAATCATTGAGCATCTCCTTCGAACTCTCTTTGCCTACCGGACGCATGCTTACTGGTACACCTTCGCGAACAAATTTTTCTATAATTAATAATCCGGACTCTTTGCCAATCGGTCTAGCTCCACTTAAACACAATTTAATTCCATTGTATTCAGCTGGATTATGGCTAGCGGTGAACATCGCACCAGGAAGATTTAATTTGCCTGCAGCAAAATAGAGCATATCTGTAGAAGCTAAACCGATTCGGATGACATCTAAGCCTTGTGATGTAACGCCTGCTGAGAATGCATCTGCGAGCTCTGGAGATGAAGGGCGCATATCTTCACCGATAACAACAGTAGCTGGTTCGCGTTCGAGTTCTAAAAATTTCGCAAAGGCGACTCCCGTTGAGAATGCGAATTGTTTTGTCAGTTCGGATCCAACTAGACCGCGAATGTCATAAGCTTTAAAAATATTAGGAATCATCACTGCCTCTTTGGTTAAGCGTTTGGTACGGAGCGGAGATGTCCGCGACGACCAATAGCTGATTGAACCGCATTGGCGTTTGAATTGCTATCTCGAAGTTCACGAGCGGCAACTTCACGCACGGCATCAGCAATAGCCATTAGATCTTCCTCTGATGGCCCACTTTCACCTGAATTGATTTCACGTCGAATAACTTGCCAACCATTTGGAACGGTCAACTTTGCGCCATGAATTTCGCAGAGATCATATGCGTGCGGTTCTGAGTAAGTTGCAAGAGGACCTACAACTGCAATTGATTCTGCATATACATAAGTAAGAGTCATCGCAGCTTTTCTGTGACAGCCCGAACGCGAGCAATGTCTACCAATGCGAGAACTCATGCGAGAAAAGTAACCTGAACCGCGAAAATATTATGGGTTTAACACGCCGATATTGGCAGTCGGAACTGTGCTTCTAGTCAATGTTGAACCATTAACCATAGGTATATACCCGATGCCACTTTGTGACGTGATTAAGAGCGCCGCTGCGGTATCAGAAGTCATCTTTTCAATTCTTACACCGATTGCGCCTAAAGGAAGTTTGTAAGTTGCGTAATCAGAGCCAACGATTGTGCGCGAAATTTTCTTTCGTCCTGGCAACAAAGTTGTGACTTCAACCTTTATCGAATTGCCTACAAATTGCATATTTGGATCCAGGCCAGTTACTGCCCAGGTGCCAGTTGCGCCTGGTTTTACCGCGCTACTCCACTCAAAGTCACCACCAACTCTGCTGAAAGCAGAGGCTGCGATTGGTTGATCAGAAGTAATTCTTAAGCCGAAGCTAGAGAGCTTTGAAGTGAAATCAAATGCAATGTCAGCGACTTTGCCGCTTGCAACTTTGCGATTATCCAACCCAACTGGAATGTAGCGACCATCTTTAGAGAGTACTTCCACAGTAATTCTGGTATCAGCCGCACCTGGATTTAAGACTCTTAGCAAGTGGCTCTTATTAGCTGCACTATGCGCGATTCCAGGAATCAAAAGTGTTTTACCTAGTTCGCCCTGAGAATTAACTACATCTCCACCTAAGCCACGCAAACCACGGCCTCGCTCGTCGACCAAATATGAGGTCACTCGACCAGTTCGTGGAATCACTTGCATCGCAACAGATTTTGCACCTGGTGCTAGCGATACCACATTCAAGAAGCTGACTTTATTTTTACCAATATTAACGGTCTTCTTTAGTGATCCGCCTTCGCTGAAAGTCATAACATCAACTATTGATGCGCTTAGACCCGCATTGATCAGAACTAATTTCGCTTTACTTGAAACATCGGCAGTAGCGCCAACAAAATACTGCTGGCTTTGTGGGGCTAAGCAATTTACGCCTCCTGCCCAAATTCCTGATTTTGAAATCCAAGCCATTGAACTTGTGCCATTACCATCAACAATTACCGAGCTTTCTTTTGTCAGCAATCGCTTGGTCTTTGCCTTAACAAAATTGATTTTCTTTGATGGCAAGAAGCGAACCGGTGTTTTACTACTTGTAAGTGAAACTTGAGTTTGAGCGCCACCAATATTCGGACAGACCAATTCTGGGTAATTTTCTGAAAACTTTCGCGAATCGCCTTCAGCCTGAAGCAAGTTACCGATCAAAGCCGCCGCGATAAAAGTTGCTACTAAATAAATTAATCTACGTGATTTCATGGCAACTCCCGATCACGTTTGCGACGTCCAGCAGGAGCCGCCATCACAAGAGCAACTAGCAAGAAGATAATTTGAAGTGATAAAAGCGCTCTACGAACTGTGCCGTCATGAATCAACAAGTACTCACCAGGTTGTTCGATAACGAATTCAGGCAAATTATTCTGATTTACTCGACGTTCTAAGTATCTGCCGTTTCCAATTACTTTCCAATTACGGTCATAATTTTCTGCCAAACGAATAGTTCCTGGTCTATTCACTTTAAATGAAGCGCTGATGTCATTGGATTCAAGTGTTTCCATCTTTCCGTCGTCTGCGTTATAAATCAAACGATCTGAATATCCAGAGACTTTCCAAGTAATTCCATCCGCTGTTGCAGAATTTCGACTAAAACCACCAAGTCCATCAATAGTGCGAACTAAAGAATCTGGAGCAGGAGCTTTCACAAAGATATATTTAATTCCGTATTCGGCCAAAGTTGTACTTGCCGCTACACCGCTTCCATCGACTACTGCGCGAATTGATGCAGAAACCTCTGGGTTTGTTGCTGGGGCAACATCAGGATCTCCCAAATAAATGTCGCGGCCGCGCGAGATAAAGTAATTTAAAGAACCATCATCTGTCTTGCGAATTACAACAGTTTTTGTACCCGGTGTAACTCCTAGAAACTCCGGCATTACTCGATTTGAAATAGTATGCAGAGGCGAATCCGTAACAATGCTCCAGAACGCAGCGCTACCCGTATAAATCACTGATGCTGCAAGTAAGAGGGCAGCCAATATATGTCGATGATTTACTGCGGCCTTCTCTAAATGCTTACGAAGTTGATCTAAAACAATTGAACCTGCGGTAATCGCAGCAATAGTCGCGATTGCAATCAAGGTTCCAGTCCAGAGCGGATAACCAATAGAGGTTCCGTGAGCCGGAAATGAGAGTCCGGATAATGCAGTGGCTAAAGCTAAATAGCCTGTTCCTACAAATGCAAAGTAACGCGCATTTGTTCGCGAAAAGATAGATACCAAGAGAAGTGCGGAAATTGGGCCAACCATCCACCATGGCGTTGAACCTATTCCACCTGGGTTGGCCAGTAGTGCGAGATTCGGGCCGCCTCCTGAGAGCGCCAAACCTGGCTCAAGTAAATATCTTGTTGGGTGCAGTAGCGCCTCTGTTGTAAATGGTGCATTTACTAGGAATGGAACAGCCAAAAGCAATACCCTGTTTTGAATTCGCTTTAGAAGCACTTCGCGCGATATATGTAAATAATCAAATGCAGTTAATCCAACATAGAAAATTCCAAGTGCCAAAAAGTATTGAAGCGAAAAAGCAACTGCGATAGAAAGAAATAGTCCAAGCTGAAAAATCTTTCGGATTGAAAGTTTTTCTATCTCTAAAGTTCCGCTAAGTAAGTGAAGTGTTAATGGCAGAGAGACCATTACCATCAAAGTACCAAGGCGCCCTGAGTTAATAGCGGCTAGTGCTACTGGCGAAATTGCGTAAAGCGCGCTTCCGAAAATTGCCAACCAGATATGAGATGTAATCTTGCGGAGCCAGATGAAAATTGCGCTAAATAGAATAAGCGGCGCAAATAGGAAAAGCGCTGAAATAAATAACTGTGCATTACCTAAGGTGATTGTTCCGATTAGCGCAATTACCGCAACCCAAGTTGGTGTAGCGCTAGCGCTACCTAATCCAACTTGATGCCAAGATTCCGCATACAGCTTCCAGAGCTCAGATACGCCTTTTGGGGATTCCGGAAGTGCGCCACCTGCGATTGCGCCAAAACGACTATTCGAAAAAATAATTGAGAAGATAAATGCGCCAAGAAAGGCAACTAAATCCGGGCGTTTTAGAAGCGTTTTCCAGCTCCGCTTCTTATCTGGCGTTAATAAGTCTTCATCTTCTGAGACTTCAGTATTAATCACCTGTTGAGTTGGGAAAATTTTCTCTTGAATTCGATCTGTAACCGAATCGATTGAACTTCTAAATTGCAGTGACCTGGAAGGCATAAATCGCGTAACTACTCGCGGAGAGACCAGGCGATCTTCTTTACGCCATTTACGCCCAGCACGAACTAAATCGGGACGTGTAAATAATCTAACTAGAGCCAATAGCTCATCGGATGCATATCCTGGAAGTTTGGCAAAGAGGTAACCGATAGATCTCACAATCGCTGCCCCAATAATTTGAAGGGCAATTAATGGCAACATCCACCAAGTTGAATTTGTTAGCAGTACATAAGCAGCGTTACGGCGATCAAGCAAATGAGGGCGATGCAAGAAAGCCTCGTCAACATCGACGTCGCGTCTTTCTGATGATGCTGCCTCTGCGTGATAAATAACTGCATCGGTATTAACTAAGACAGATTGACCTGCGGTATGAACGCGCCAACCAAAATCAACATCGTCGCGGAAAAGGTCTAGCTTCTCATCAAAACCACCGAGCTCTTCAAATACCGAACGGCGAATCAGCGCACCTGCAGTGCTAACTGAGAAAACTTCATAGATGCCATCGTGCTGACCTTGGTCATATTCGCGCTCTTCAAGCCCGGTCCAGCGAGCGCCATTGCGTGCGATGCTGATACCAACTTCTAAAAGATGCGTACGATCATTCCACCCAAGAATCTTTGGTCCAACCATTGCAATATTTGGTCGATCTTCTACAGCTTTAAGAAGTTCTTCTAGCGCGCTCTGATCAGGCGCGCTGTCATCGTGAAGTAACCAGATCCACTCATCTTCGGATTCAACTGGCGCAAGAGTCGCGACCGCTTCAGCAACTGCGGTGCCGAAGCCTTCGCCGCGATTAATTGAGATGCACTTAATGCGAGCGCCGCTAAGTAACTTGGCTGAGCCATCAATCGAACCGGTATCGACTGCAACAGTGCGGTCCGGGGTTCGAGTTTGCGATGCGACAGCTGCCACTACCTGTGGCAGCCAAGTCGCACCGTCATGCACGACCAGGATCGCTGTTACCTGAGTTTTTTGATTCGACATCAGGCGTTAAGTCTTAACGAAATTGGCCGTTTAGGGAAATTAGGGAAATGGGGAGATAGAGGTGATATTTGAACTTACGCTGAACGGCGCTTTAAACGGCGACGTTCACGCTCTGATAGACCACCCCAGATGCCGAAGCGCTCATCATGTGCAAGGGCATATTCCAAGCACTCTGAGCGGACA
>JALQWD010000091.1 GCA_023260175.1 Candidatus Nanopelagicaceae bacterium
TATTTCAGAATAACGCTTGTTGGCATAGTTGTTGAGATGCTTCAGTTGACTTTCTGTAGACTGATAATAGCCAATGTAGTCATTAAACTGATTGCTGTTGTCATTGAGAGTATGCCTGATGTTGATTGCCAATGTGAGGCAGACATTCTTGTCGATTAACGCCTTTTTGCTGAGTGATGCAACGTTGATACGTGCTGCAGCCATCATCATTCCTGGCAGCGATTTATCGCAACCTGCGAATGTCACCATTCCATCAAGTCGTTCAGCCTGCATAACTGTTTCAACTGAGTCCGCGATAACTTCGCGAGATACAAGTGAGAAGTGCATGCCTTCGTGGCCCATTGAAATTCCATCAGATACAGAGATAGTTCCGAATTGCATTGGGAATCCACCTGCATCAGTTACGCCTTTACGAGATGCTTTAGCTAAACGATCAAGTGAAAGATTGCATGGAGTGATTTCGTTCCATGAAGAGACGATGCCGATCTGAGGTTTGACCCAATCTGCATCTCCCATACCGACCGCACGTAACATGCCTCGCGCTGGAGCGCGTTCTAGACCATCAGTAACTAACCCTGAACGAGGTTTCATGTTTGTCATGGGCTAATCGTAAGCGCAAAGGTGCGTAATTTGACCCTCTATAAACGATACGATACTGTTTCGTTTCGTAAGGAGGCTTATATGTGCCCAGTAGTTTCTCTGATTGGTAGACCGCGTGATGCGGCCCGAGATTTGGCTATTCAAAGTGCAGCGGTCTCTTTAATGCAAGAAGTTGGTTATGACCGAGTCACAATCGAAGAGGTCGCACACCGCGCAAAGGTAAGTAAGGCAACGGTTTATCGCCGTTGGAAGAATAAACAAGAACTAATTACCGATGTTGTGAAGATTCATTCAAAACATGAATTCCCAACAATTGATAGCGGTTCCCTACGCGGAGATTTAATCGAATTAATTTCAGCTCACGTTCATATTCTTAAAGGTCCTGATGGATCTTTAATGATGGGCCTTATCTCAAGCGCCCAACGCGATCCGCAATTAAGCCAACTAATGATGAACTGCAAGCCGCAAGAAGTTGATCCCCAAGCTCTTGCAATTATCAACCGCGCAAAGAAGCGCAAAGAAATTTCGGGTAACGCGAATATGGAGATTCTTGGTGAGGCCGTGGGGGCCATCTTGATTCACCGTATCGCGATTACCCATCAGCCGGTAAGTCGTAAATTTATTGAATCGCTAGTCGATGATTTATTGATCCCAGCATTAAGTAAATAATCTAACAAAGGAAATAATGAATAACACGGAGACAAAGGACGGCCTGGATCCAAATCGCTGGCGTTCGCTTTTCACAATTGCGCTATCTCAATTAATGGTCGTTTTAGATTCATCAATTGTAAATATTGCAATCCCAAGTGCTAAGAAGGATTTAGGAATTACCGATGTCAATCAGCAGTGGGTTGTAACTGCTTACACATTGGCATTCGGTTCTCTACTACTTATCGGTGGTCGCGTTGGCGACTACGTTGGTCGTAAGAAGGCGCTAATTGTTGGTCTTCTTGGTTTTGCAGGCGCATCTGCAATCGGTGGCTTTGCTTCAACGCAAGCGATGCTCTTTGGTTCACGCGCGCTTCAAGGTGTATTCGGTGCGTTACTTGCGCCAGCTGCACTTGCGTTGATCTCTGAAATCTTCACCGATCCTAAAGAGCGCGCAAAGGCGTTCGGCGTTATGGGCGCAATCTCTGGCGGCGGTGCTGCTATTGGTTTGATTCTTGGTGGAACACTTACAGAGTTCTTCTCATGGCGTTGGTGCTTAGGCGTAAACGTGCCAATCGCAATCGTGGCAGGTTTGCTTGCGGCTAAATTCATTCACGAATCAAAGGCTGATGGCGATACTTCATACGATATTCCTGGCGCAGTAACTGCATCTGCAGGTCTATTTGCACTTACCTACGGATTTAACGAAGCAGCATCAAAGGGTTGGGGTTCATCAACCACAATCGGATTCTTTATTGCATCTGCAGTATTGCTAACTTTCTTCTTCATTATCGAATCAAAGGTAAAGAACCCGATGCTTCCGCTACGCGTTCTTGAAGATCGTAACCGTGCAGGTAGCTACTTAGGTTCACTCTCTATTGGTGCAGGTTTGTTCTCAATGTTCTTATTCTTGGGTCTCTACTTCCAGGTAGTTCTTCAGTACAGCCCGCTACGTTCTGGTTTTGCATTCTTACCATTTACAGCCGGAATCATCTTGGCAGCAGGTATTTCATCTAATTTGCTACCTAAATTCGGTCCAAAACCGCTAATGATTCCTGGTTTATTGGTATCAGCTTCAGGTCTTCTATGGCTTTCACAACTAACACCTACAAGTGATTATGTAACACATGTTGTACCTTCACTTGTTTTGATGTCAGTTGGTATGGCATTCGTCTTCATTCCATTGATGACAACAGCGCTACATAACGTTAACCATCATGACACTGGCGTTGCATCAGCGATGATCAATACCAGCCAGCAAATTGGTGGTTCTCTTGGTACTGCGCTACTAAATACAGTGGCAGCAACTGCAGCTACCAACTACATCACCAGTCATAAAGAGATGGGCGAAACTGTAAAGATTTTCGCAATGGTGCATGGCTTTGACTCTGCATTCAAGGTTGGCGCAGCGCTACTAATCGTTGGCGCAATCATCTTGATGACCATGATTACGGTCGGCAAGGATTCAGTAGTTGAAACTGATGCAGTAGTAATGCACTAAGTAATTAAGCTTGACCCAAATGGCCAAGTAGGAGCTCGCGAACTTTCGAAGCATCTGCTTGGCCTTTTGTTTCCTTCATTACTGCGCCAATTAATGCGCCAGCTGCTGGTAAATGTCCCCCGCGAACCTTTTCGGCAACATCTGGCATCGCTGCACAAACCTTTTCGATTGCGGCAAGAAGTGCGCCATCGTCACTAACAACTTTAAATCCACGCTTTGCAATTACCTCTGCAGGCTTTCCTTCACCATTGATAACGCCATCAACAACTTGGCGCGCCAACTTATCGGTTAGTTCGCCCTTATTAATTAGCTCAATAATTTCAGCAACATCTTTTGGAGAAATTGCTAGCTTTTCAACAGCAATCTCTTTTTCGTTTGCAATACGAGAAATTTCGCCAAGCCACCAACCTCGCGCCTTTGTTGGATCAGCGCCAAGTTCTACTGTGGACTCTACTGTGCCAAGTAAGTCTGCATTTATCATCGCAGCCATTTCCTTATCCGGAACTGACCATGCTTCTTGCAAACGCTTGCGGTGCGCAGATGGCTTCTCGGGCAGCGATTTACGCAGCGCTTCAACCCATTCAGCGCTAGGTGCTACTGGTACCAAATCTGGATCTTGGAAGTAACGGTAATCCTCTGCCTCTTCCTTTGAGCGACCACTGCGAGTTAATCCAGTGTCTTCCTGAAAGTGACGTGTCTCTTGCTTAACTTTCTGGCCAGCATTTAAAAGCTCAGCATGGCGAATCATTTCGCCACGAATCGCACGTTCTACAGAACGAAGCGAGTTAACGTTCTTTGATTCAGAACGTGTACCTAAAGTATCTGCGCCAATTAAACGTAATGACACGTTCGCATCACAACGAAGTGATCCCTGTTCCATCTTTACGTCAGATACACCGATGCTGCGTAAGATATCGCGAAGCTCTGTTACGTACGCCTTTGCAACTTCAGGTCCATATTTACCAGTACCAGGAATAATCTTGGTAACGATTTCAATTAACGGAATACCTGCGCGGTTGTAATCAAGTAAAGAGTAATCAGCGCCATGAATCCGACCTGTTGCGCCACCCATATGAAGCGACTTACCTGTGTCTTCTTCCATATGTACGCGTTCGATCTCAATACGGAAAGTCTTTGGACCTTCTTCAGTATCGATCTCTACATCCAAGAAACCATCAAAGCAGATTGGTTCGTCGTATTGCGAAGTCTGATAATTTTTTGGCATATCAGGATAGAAGTAATTCTTACGAGCAAAGCGGCTAAATGGCGCTACTTTGCAATTGAGGGCTAAGCCAATCTTGATTGCAGATTCAATCGCCTTTTCATTAACAACCGGAAGTGCGCCAGGTAGACCTAAACAAACCGGGCAGGTCTGAGTATTTGGCTCTGCTCCGAAAATAGTTGAGCAACCGCAGAACATCTTTGAATTGGTATTTAACTCTACGTGAACTTCTAAGCCCATTACAGGTTCGTACTTAGCTACGACATCTTCGTATGACAATGACATTAGCGAGCACCTCCTAAAACTGGAGCTTTTGAAAGCAATGGAGCGCCCCACTTTGAAAGTAGCGCTGCTTCTAGCGCTGCACCAGCGTTATATAGGCGCTGATCTTCCATTGCTGGCGCCATGATTTGGAATCCAACTGGCAAATTATCTTCATCAGCTAAACCTGCAGGTAATGACATTCCGCAGATACCAGCTAAGTTAACTGGAATTGTTGCAACGTCATTTAGATACATAGCGAGTGGATCATTGCTCTTCTCGCCGATCTTAAATGCAGTTGTTGGTGCAGTTGGAGATACCAACACATCAACACCAGCAAATGCTTTCGCGTAATCCTGCATAATCAAGGTACGTACCTTTTGTGCACTTCCGTAATATGCATCGTAATATCCGCTCGAGAGCGCATATGTTCCAAGAATGATGCGACGTTTAACTTCGCGACCGAATCCAGCTTCACGAGTAGCGCTCATGACTGCTTCTGCATCGCCTTCTCCGACACGCAATCCGTATCGCATTGCATCAAAGCGAGCTAAGTTAGAAGAGCACTCTGATGGAGCAATTAAATAATAAGCCGCTAACGCATATTCAAATGATGGGCATGAGACTTCAACAACTTCGGCACCTAATGAAGATAGCAACTCAATTGATTCATTAAAGCGATTTAGAACGCCCTTTTGGTATCCATCGCCTTGTAGCTCTTTGATTACACCGATTTTTAAACCTTTAACATCAGCACGTTTTGCTGCATCAACAACTTTAGGAGTTGGCGCATTGATTGATGTTGAATCTTTTGGATCATGTCCTGCAATCGCTTCATGAAGTAGCGCAGCATCTAAAACAGTTCGGGGTTCTTGGCGACGGCGCGAGCGATGGCCACTCGTTGCTGTTCGCCGCCTGACATCTGAGCGGGGAAGTGCTCGTGTCTTAGTCCGAGTCCCACCAGGTCGAGCGCTTCGTCGACGTCGATCGGGTTC
>JALQWD010000134.1 GCA_023260175.1 Candidatus Nanopelagicaceae bacterium
GTATATAAAGAATGTGATCGATTGCGCGAAGGATTAGATATCTCAAAACCACATGTGAGTGACTCGCTCCTTCAGGCACTTACTCATGGTGATGCTAAAGCACTTGGAAAAGCGCTCAGTAATGATCTGCAATCGGCGGCATGTTCATTAAAACCAGCGCTGCGATTAATACTTGATGTTGGAATTGATTACGGTGCACTTGGTGGAATCGTCTCGGGTTCTGGCCCGACCGTCGCATTCCTTGCCGAGAGTGAAGATCATGCGTTAGATCTCGTAGTCGCCCTCACTTCCAGCGGAGTGGTGGGGAATGTAATTCGCGTAGCTGGCCCGGTTCCAGGCGCTCGCGTCATTAGCAATACCTGAAACCCAATAGAATTCAGGTTCCTCCATTGTGTAGTGGCTAGCACATGGGCCTTTGAAGCCCAGGGTCCTGGATCGATACCAGGTGGCGGAGCCACCACTAGAATACTTCTGTGATTAAGCAAGCGATTGTTTTAGCTGCAGGCGAGGGAACTCGCATGAAGTCACAGACTCCCAAAGTTCTACATTCAATCTCTGGTCGTTCACTTCTTGGCCACGTGCTTCATGCACTTGAAAGCGTAAATCCCAACACCGTTCGCGTAGTAGTTGGTTCTGGTCGCGAAAAAGTAGAAGCGCATCTCTCTGAAATCGCGCCAGATGCGATTGCGGTTTTCCAAGCTGAACGAAATGGCACCGGCCATGCTGTCCAGGTCGCTTTAACAGGTGTATCTGAAGACGGAAATGTATTAATTCTGGCTGGCGATACGCCGATGCTCTCTGGCCAGACTCTCAAAGAATTTGTCGAAGCACATAATGCTGGCGGTTATACCGCTTCGGTCTTAACTGCAGAGCAGTCAGATCCAACTGGTTATGGCCGAATTATTCGTGATGATCAGAATTTACTTTTAAAGATTGTAGAAGAAAAAGATGCTACCGAAGATGAAAAGATAATTTTCGAAATCAATTCTGGCGTTTATATCTTTGATTTCGCAGCGCTTACTGGCGCAATTGCAAAGCTAAAGAGCAACAATGCTCAAGGCGAACTGTATTTAACTGATGCCATCGAAATCATTCGAAAAGATGGCGGCAAAGTGGCGCCAATTCTCTGTGAAGATTTCACTGAAACTTTAGGCGTCAACGATCGTGTGCAGCTGGCAGAGGCTGCAGCAATTTTGCGCGATCGCGTTAATGAACGCCATATGCGTAACGGAGTTACAATTCTTGATCCATCTACTACCTGGATTGATGACACCGTAACAATTGCATCAGATGTAACTATCTTGCCTGGTACTGCGATTTTTGGTTCTACCGCGATTGCGTCTCACGCTGTTATTGGCCCACGTACAACACTTCAAGATTGCGCGGTAAATTGCTGTGCCACCATCACCGAATCCAATTGCACCGCATCTGAGATTGGCGAAAATGCGACAGTAGGTCCATTCTCATTCCTTCGCGCTGGCACAGTTCTTGCTAACGAAAGCAAAGCGGGAGCATTCGTGGAAATTAAGAATTCTCAAATCGGAACTGGTTCAAAAGTTCCACATCTTTCATATGTCGGAGATGCAACTATCGGAGAGGGCACCAATATTGGCGCTGCAACGATTTTTGTTAATTACGACGGGGTGGAAAAACATCGCACTGAAATTGGCTCACATGTCCGAATTGGCAGCGACACCATGTTGGTCGCGCCGGTTTCCGTCGGAGATGGGGCATATACCGCCGCTGGTTCGGT
>JALQWD010000147.1 GCA_023260175.1 Candidatus Nanopelagicaceae bacterium
TTTAACTACAAAATATATTTCTTCAGTCAATAATTCAATATCACTAATTTGTCTGCTAATCATAATCTTTGGTATCAGCAGTTTTTTTCGCTCCTATTTTATAAATAAAGTTGCAGAGAAAATTACCGCTAAAATTAGAAAAAGTTGTGCCCTCGGTGGGGGTCGAACCCACACTGGAAGGATTTTAAGTCCTCTGCCTCTGCCATTGGGCTACGAGGGCGGTAGTTGCGCGGAGCAGTCTACAAGGAAGTCAGAGGGCTAAATGCGCTCGGCGAAGCGGTGATAGGCCGCATTCCATTGCAATTCGCGACGGAATTCACGGATATTTGTATCTTCGTCGATGATCACATGCTCAACACGAGCCATGCGAGCGAAATCTTCGATCGATTCAAGTGAGACCGCATTTGTAAGAACGGTGTGATGAGAACCGCCGGCAAGCATCCAAGCTTCAGCGCTTGTTGCAAGAGTTGGTTTTGGTTCCCAAACTGCGTGAGCCACTGGCAACTTTGGAAGAGCTGCATCTGGATTAACAACTTTAATTTCATTGCTAATGATTCGGAAGCGATCTCCCATATCAACTAAACATGCAACACGTGCCTCAGCTGGATCTGCAGTAAAGACCATACGAACAGGATCTTCTTTTCCGCCGATTCCCAATGGATGAATTTCAATCTTTGGTTTTGATTTTGTAATTGTTGGGCAAACTTCCAACATATGCGCACCAAGAATCTTTGGATTGCCTGGACCAAAGTGATAGGTGTAATCCTCCATGAATGAAGTACCGCCACCTGCAGGAGTCATAGATTTTAGAATTGCTCCGAGTGCTGATGTCTTCCAATCGCCTTCGCCGCCGAATCCATAACCCATCTCCATGAGTCTTTGAACTGCAAGACCAGGTAATTGCTTTAGCGCACCAAGATCTTCAAAGTTACTTGTGAAGGCATCAAATCCTCCATCTTTCATAATCTTAAGTAAGGCAATCTCTTGCTTTGCTGCATAAACTAAAGAATCGTGACGAGCTCCGCCTTTCTTTAACTCCGCTGCAACGTCATACTTAATTTCATATTCAGCACAGAGTTTCTCAGCATCTGCATCGCTAACTTTTGCAACTTCATCAACCAAAAAGTTAACTGTGTAGTTTTCAATTGACATACCAAATTGCAATTGAGCCGATACTTTGTCGCCATCGGTAACCGCAACAAAGCGCATATTGTCGCCAAAACGAGCCAATTTGAGGTTCTGTGACTTGTTCCAGCCGATAGTTGCCCAAGCCCACGCTTCTAAACGCGTATGTACATCTTTCGAACCTGGCTCTCCGACCACAATTTTGTGCGGAATTCCGGTGCGTGCAACTGCATGGGCGTATTCGCGATCACCATGAGCTGCTTGATTTAGATTCATAAAATCCATATCAATTGTTGCCCAAGGTAGCGATTGATTAGCTTGTGTGTGTAGATGCAACAAAGGTTTACGTAATAAATCTAAACCCTGAATCCACATCTTAGCTGGCGAGAATGTATGCATCCAGGTAATTACGCCGACACAATTAGCATCGCTTGAAGCATCGAGCATGGTCTGCTTAATGCTTGCAGTGTTTTTGAGAACTGGCTTCCAAACAATCTCTACCGGTGCAGCAATTCCCTTAGAAATTTTCGCTACAACTTCTTTAGATTGCGCTGCAACCTGTTCTAAAGTTTCAGGACCGTATAAGTCTTGACTACCAGTCAAGAACCAAATTTGTTTTGTCATGTTTACTTTGAACGCTGCTTTGACCAAACGTCAAAGGCAACTGCAAATAGCAGAACTAATCCCTTGATTGTCATCTGGAAATCAATACCAACAGAATTTAGATTCATGCCGTTACCAAGTACGCCCTGAATCATGCCGCCCACCATTGAGCCAGTTACGGTACCAACACCACCTTGAACTGCAGCGCCACCGATAAATACAGACGAGATCGCATCTAATTCGAAACCATCGCCAGCTTTTGGAACAGCTGAGTTCATACGTGCTGTAATCAAAATTCCTGAAAGCGCTGCAAGTGCGCCCATATTTACGAATAGCCAGAAGTTAACGCGACGAACGTTGATTCCTGAAAGTACCGCTGCGTGAAGGTTGCCACCGATTGCATAGATATGACGGCCAAATGTGGTTTTCTTCATGACGATTGTGTAAGCCACGATAAGAACAACTAGAAGCACCAAGGTCCATGGAATACCGTTTGCACGGCTTAGTTGGTAGCCAACATAAGCAATCATGGTTGCAAGAAGTATGTTCTTAACCAAGAACCAAGTGCGTGGTTCAACTTTCTGGTTGTATTTAATACGACCGCGACGAGTTGCAAATGAATTCCAAAGTAGCGCCACAATTCCAACTGCGGTAATGATCAGCGCTGCTGCATTCTGTGTTGTAATACCTAGAGATTCACCAAGCGAATTCTCTTTATCAACGAAGCCATTACCGATTGCACGGAATGAATCTGGGTATGGTCCAATATTTGTATTTTGAAGTGTCATCAATGCAAGACCGCGGAATAAAAGCATGCCTGCAAGAGTCACGATAAAAGCTGGAATACCAATGTATGCAACCCAGAAGCCTTGCCACATACCTACGAGTGCACCAACTGCTATCGCTGCAAGAATTGCTGCCCACCAAGGAAGTTTTGGTAGCCAATCCCAACCTGTCTGTTGCAAAGGTCGAACTGCGAAAATTCCTGACATCGCGCCGATAAAGCAGGCGACCGAACCAACTGAAAGATCAATGTGGCCAGCAATAATGATCATAACCATGCCAATTGCCAGAACCAGGATGTATCCGTTCTGCACAACTAGGTTCGACCAATTATCCGGAGTGATTGATGCGTGGTTTGGAGTAGTAATGGCAAAGAAGCCAATTAATACTAGAAGCGCAATGAAAATACCGTTTTGACGTAGGTCTACGCCTTCGAGGCGCCTACGCAAATTGCTAGTAGTTTCGTTTAGCTTTGCCTTTGTATCAGACATTTGTCTTTTCCTTCTGCTTTGTCATGTATTCCATAAGTTTTTCAGGTGAAAAATCTTTTCTTTCTAGTTCGCCAGTGATGACGCCCTCTGCAATCGCATAAATACGATCGCAAATACCAATCAATTCAGGAAGCTCTGATGAGATCACCAAAACTGCCTTGCCTTGAGCTGCAAGCTCTTGGATGATTGTGTAAATTTCATATTTAGCACCTACGTCGATACCGCGAGTTGGTTCGTCAAGAATCAATACTTCTGGATTGACGTTGATCCATTGACTTAAAACAACTTTTTGCTGGTTACCGCCAGAAAGCTTTCCAACAATTGAATTTGGTGATGGGGCTTTGATATTCATTGAATCGCGATAAGTGCTTGCTACGCGATATTCCTCGTTGTCATTAACAAGGCCAAGCTTCACGAAGCTATCTAGCGATGCAATTGAGATGTTGCGCTTGATGTCATCAATTAAGTTAAGGCCGAAGCGCTTGCGATCCTCAGTTGAGTAGGCAATTCCTGCATCAATCGCATGGCGGACTGTTTTGACATTAACTTTCTGGCCACGGATATGGACATCGCCAGAGATACGTGCGCCCCAAGAATGGCCAAAGATGCTTCGAGCAAGTTCGGTGCGACCTGCGCCCATGATGCCTGCCAAACCGACAATTTCGCCTGCCTTAACGTTCAAGTTAGCGTTATCTACAACGATTCGGTTGATGTCATCTGGATGGTAAACGTTCCAGTTTTCTACGCGCAAAACCTCTTCGCCGATAGTGGCATCGCGGTGCGGATAGCGATTATTCATTTCACGGCCAACCATGCCCTTGATGATGCGCTCTTGATCAATTTTTCCGCCAGCGGTATCAAGAGTTTCAATAACTTTGCCGTCGCGAATGATGGTGACTTTATCTGCAATTTCAGAGATCTCATTTAGCTTGTGAGAGATGATGATGCAGGTCATTCCCTGGCTCTTAAATTGACGAAGTAGATCAAGTAAATGCTCTGAATCTGCATCGTTAAGAGCTGCAGTTGGTTCGTCAAGAATTAATAATTTAACGTTCTTGGAAATTGCCTTTGCAATCTCAACAAGTTGTTGCTTGCCCACGCCGATTTTATTGACTGGGGTATTTGGGTCTTCAGATAGACCAACTTTTGCCATCAACTTCTGCGCTTCTTGATTGGTCTTATTCCAATCAATCATGCCTCGAGATTTAATTTCGTTATTCAAAAAGATATTTTCTGCAATTGAAAGATGCGGGCTGAGCGCAAGTTCCTGGTGAATGATCACGATTCCAAGATGTTCGCTATCACGAATATTTTTGAAGTTCATTGTGCTGTTTTCAAAAACGATATCGCCGGTGTAAGTACCGTGTGGGTAAACGCCTGATAGAACTTTCATCAGTGTTGATTTACCAGCGCCGTTCTCTCCGCAGATCGCATGGATTTCGCCGCGCTTAACTTTAAGAGTTACATCTACTAGTGCATTTACACCTGGAAAGGTCTTGGTGATTTCTCGCATTTCCAAGATGTTCTCTGTCATTTTTTAACTTTCTATTTGTTTATTGATGAAGCATATACAACTTTTAAGTCTTAAAAGTAGAAAAGTTGGCCGATTAGATGTGAATCTAACCGGCCAACCAATCTATTTAGATTTCATTTCTAAAGTAATTACTTTAGATCTGAAGCCTTGATGTAACCTGAATCAACAAGAACCTTCTTGTAGTTCTTTGTTGTAACAATGTATGGAGTTAGAAGGTATGAAGGAACAACCTTCTTGCCATTGTTGTAGGTCTTTGTATCGTTAACTGCTGGCTTCTTGCCGTTTAGAACAGCTTCAGCCATTGTCACTGCAACCTTTGCAAGTTCACGAGTGTCCTTGAAGAT
>JALQWD010000174.1 GCA_023260175.1 Candidatus Nanopelagicaceae bacterium
TCAGGTGTTGAATGGCCAAGTTCTCGAACAGCAGCAAGCACTAATTCACGCTGCGGTGTAAGGCGTAAGCCCTTTTGATGTAATTCGTGTTTTCCGGCCATAAGAGAAGTTTAAATTGGCGATTAGTAAATACCTAATCGCCAATTCATTGCAACTACTTTATGACTTCTTTGCAGCGCCTGGTTTTGCGTATCTAAACCAGGTGATTGCAATACATAGAACCACAAACACCGCCAAGCCGGTTAGGAAGTTTGCTGGAGCGATGCTCGCAAGGCATACACCGAAGATAAATGGACCAAAGGCCGCAATAGCTGATACCCAACCAATGACGCCGCCTGCTTGGCGAGGTTCGAAGATCATCGGCATTTGCTTGAATGTTGAAGCATTACCAACGCCTGCGAAGAAGAAGATTGCAACCATTCCATATAGGAAGTGATGGAACTCAGAGTTAAGTGCGGTTGCGCCAGCGCTTACATCTGGAGTTACAAATTGAATTGTGTATGCAATTGAACCCAGTAATCCGATACCTGCGATAAATGTCCAGATTGCACCGCCCATGCGATCTGTAAGTGGAGAGAAGAGCACACGTGCACTTGCGCCAACCAATGGCCCAAGGAATGCGTACTTAGCAACATCAGGAACTGTGTAACCAGTAATCAAGAGATGGTTTGCGCCATCTACAACTTCGACGATTGCTAGATTTCCGGCACCGTATAGATTCTTAATAAGTAGACCGAACTGCGCTGACATTCCAGAGAAGATTCCGAATGTCATTACATAAAGCAGCGTCATCCAAAGAGTGTCTATGTTTCCGAAAATATCCATCTGCTTTTTGAAGTTTGCAGTTACAGGAACGCTCTTCAATATGAACCATGCAAGCAAAATTCCCACAATTACAAATGGCACATAAACATATGCGGCATTTTGATACCAAGCATCAGAGACAACGCCATTTGCCGGGTTTGTAAATTTACGAGATGCGCCCATGGCGCCGATTAGTGAGAAACCTACGATCCATGGTGTTACGAACTGGACCAAACTGACACCGAAGTTACCGATGCCGGCTTGAATACCAAGCGCTGTGCCCTGTAATCGCTTAGGGAAGAAGTAAGAAGTACTTGGCATAAATCCACTGAAAGCACCGCCACCAATACCAGACAAGAAAGCCAGCACCATAAATTGCTTATAAGTTGTATCTGGATTCTGAACTGCAATTCCCCAACCAACAAGTGGAATGAGCAGCAAGAGTGAAGTTATTGAGACTAATTTTTTGGTACCAATGACTGGCGGCAAGAACATCCACAACAAACGAAGTAGACCGCCAGCTAAACCAGGCATCGCTGTTAGCCAATAAAGTTCAGACTTACTCAGATTAAATCCAAGTCCCTGCAACTTCGGCGCTAACGCACTAGCTAAGAACCAAGTTGAGAAGGCCAACATTAAGTTAAATGTTGTAATTCCAGTGGTCTTCCAAGCTAAATTTGAATTCCAGCTAGAAGATTCAGGCTGCCAATCGACCAGCCATTCATTACCTTTTCTTACTTTTGTATCGCTCATTTTATCTCCTAGTGTTTTCTTTCAAATATGTGTAAAAGGTTTGGTGAATGCTTTTGTAAGATTTTCATAACCACAAGATGCATCCAAATTAGACAGATCAATGTGAGTATGAAGAGAACTGCAAATGGTGAAGATTTAATGCCAGTAAGGCTCTGCGCATAACCAAAAATCGGCAGCATAAAGAAGCCGCCCAACGCGCCTAACATTCCAACTAAACCGCCTACTGAACCAACATGTGTAGGAAAATATTCTGGAATGTGCTTGAACACTGCAGCTTTACCAATCCCCATTGCGCAGCCAAGCAAAATTGTCAGCACTGTGAACATCAAGATATTTACATGCCAAGGTAAAACTTCAATGGTGCCATCTGCTGATTTTTCTTTAGTTACTTCAACAATAATGTGACCCTGAGGCATCATAAGAATGCCGCTGGTCACAATCATGGCCCAGAAAGTCCAGTACATAATTCTTCGTGCACCGAAACGATCTGAAAGAGAGCCGCCAAGTGGTCTCAATAAAGATGCAGGGAAAATAAATAACGCAGTTAATAGCGCTGCTTTCCACAGAGGCACACCAAACTGTGCTTCATAATATTTCGGCAACATCGAAGAGAGCGCAACGTAAGCGCCAAAGACCACTGTGTAATAAAGAGAGAAGCGCCAAACACGAATCTCTTTCAATGGTTCTAACTGCTCTTTAAGCGGAATCGAAGAACCAGGCATTCGGTCTTTATGGGGAGTGAATATAAATATCGAAAGCGCCATTACCAATAAGAGCACTGTGTAGATAGCTGGAATCAATCGCCATCCACCTGTAGCTAATCCGCCAAGATAAGTTGCACCAGCTGTTGCGGTGATCAAGATTGGTCCAATTAGTTTTGTAATTGAAGCGCCAACATTTCCCGCGCCAAATAGACCGAGTGCAAATCCCTGATGTTCGCGTTCAAACCACGCACTATTCCATGCAATGCCTGCACTAAATGAGTTACCTGCAATACCGATTAGGAAAGCCAAGATAAAGAGCACGCTGACGCTGTGTACGCGAGTTAGTAGCGCAGTAGGAATAGCTGAAAGTAAGAGCAAAGCAATCATTACTTTTCGGCCACCGTATTTATCTGCCCAGATACCTGTGAACAATCTCCAGATCGAACCATTTAAGACGGGAAGCGCAGTTAACCAATAGAACTGAGTGTCACTTAAACCAAATTCTTTTTGAATTGGAATCGCAAGTATTCCAAATTCCAACCAAACTGCAAACATCAAAGTAAACGCAATAAAACTTAAAGTCAGAACTGATGTTCTTTCACGTTTATCAGTCATGAAATGCTCTCCTAATTCATTGTTACTTAACGGAATTATGTTTAAGTATCAAGTAGAAAACGCATTGCAAAATAGGGACTAAAGACCCTACTTACTTTTTTCATCGATGTTAGATGATTGGTTTAAGGGCGATGGAGGGCTAGCACTCATGAGCAAAAAGTTAATTGCAGATGATTCATTTATTGATTATTTAATTTCGTCACGATCATTTCTTTCTAAAACAGAAATTTCAGAAGATCATCGTGCAGTCTTTTATGAAGGCGGACGTGAAAGCGATAATTTTTATCGCGAACGTTGGTCGCATGACAAGATTGTTAGATCAACACATGGCGTGAATTGCACAGGTTCATGTTCATGGAAAGTTTATGTAAAAGATGGCGTGATTACTTGGGAAACTCAGCAAACTGATTACCCTTCAATCGGTTCTGGTTCACCAGAGTATGAACCACGAGGATGCCCACGTGGTGCAGCATTCTCTTGGTATACATATTCACCAACGCGAATTCGTTATCCATACATTCGCGGATTTCTTCTTGATGCATATCGTCGTGCAAAAGTTAATGTCGGCGGTGATCCAGTTGATGCATGGGCATCTATTGTTGAAGATAAAGAAATTAGCAAGACTTACAAATCACTTCGCGGTAAAGGTGGATTTGTTCGTGCATCCTGGGATGAAGCTTTGGAAATTGCTGCAGCGGCACAAGTACATACAATCAAAGAGTATGGTCCTGATCGCGTTGCTGGTTTCTCTCCTATTCCTGCGATGTCTATGGCTTCACATGCAGCCGGCGCTCGTTACACATCGTTAATTGGTGGCACGATGCTTAGTTTCTATGACTGGTATTGCGATCTACCAATTGCATCGCCACAAATTTGGGGCGATCAAACAGATGTTCCTGAATCGGCTGACTGGTGGAACGCTTCATATTTAATTATGTGGGGCTCAAATATCCCTACTACTCGTACACCTGATGCGCACTTCATGACCGAAGCTAGATACAAGGGTCAAAAAGTTGTAAGTGTGAGCCCAGATTATGCAGATAACACCAAGTTTGCAGATGAATGGATGCCTGCGCAGCCAGGTACTGATGGTGCACTTGCGATGGCAATGGGTCACGTAATTCTTAAAGAGTTTTATGTTGATAAAGAGACTCCTGAATTCGTAGATTACGTTAAGAAATATACAGACATGCCTTTCCTAGTTTCATTAACTGAAGTAAATGGAAAGTTGACTGCGGATAGATTCTTAACCGCTGCTGATTTGGGAATAACAGCTGATGCTTCTGAATGGAAGCCTGTGATGATGGAAAATTCTGGAGAAGTATTTATTCCAAACGGAACAATCGGTGATCGTCATACTGAAGCTGGAATGGGTAAGTGGAATCTTGACCTTGAAGGAAAAGATCCGAAAATTACTTTTTACAACGAAGGTGAAAATCGTGAAATCTTCTTGCCTCGCTTTGATAAAGATAGTGAGGTAATTAGTCGAGGTGTACCAACAAAGAAAGTTGGCGATCATCTAGTTACTACTGTTTATGATTTAGTACTTGCACAGTACGGCGTAGGTCGTGCAAATCTTCCTGGCCAGTGGGCGAATGGGTACGACGATGCTGATTCTGTAAATACTCCTGCATGGCAAGAAGAGATCACATCTGTTAGTGCTGAGACTGTAATTCGAATCGCTCGCGAATTTGCGCAGAATGCAAAAGATTCTGGCGGTCGTTCAATGATTACTTTGGGCGCCGGTACAAATCACTGGTATCACTCAGACACTATTTATCGTGCAATCATCTCTCTTGTTCTATTAACTGGTTGCCAAGGTAAGAATGGTGGCGGTTGGGCGCACTATGTTGGACAAGAGAAAGCGCGTCCATTTACTGGTTGGGCACAACTTGCATTCGGTGCAGATTGGTCTCGCCCACCGCGTCAGATGGCCGGTACCTCATTCTGGTATTTGGCGACTGATCAATGGCGCTATGACTCATGGCGTGCAGATGAGCTAACCTCGCCACTTTCACGCGGTAAATTCACGGAAACCGCAATGGCAGATACTTTGGTTAAGTCAGTTCGTATGGGCTGGACCCCTTCCTTCCCTACCTTTAACAAGAACCCGCTGACCATCATGAAAGATGCGAAAGAAGCAGGAAAAGATCCCAAGGAATATGTAGTCGAGTCACTTAAATCAGGTGACTTAGATTTCGCAGTAACTGATCCTGATAATCCAGTTAACTTCCCTCGCGTACTAACTGTATGGCGCGCTAATTTGTTAGGTTCTTCTGGAAAAGGTAACGAGTACTTCTTACACCACTTACTTGGCGCTGATGGCGCTCATAGTGGTCCAGAGACTCCAATCGAGAAACGTCCTAAAGAAGTTAAGTGGACCGAAGAAGCACCAACAGGAAAGTTAGATCTCCTGGTCTCACTAGATTTCCGTATGACAAGTACTGGTCTATTTTCAGATGTGCTGCTACCTGCGGCAACTTGGTATGAGAAATACGATTTATCTTCAACAGATATGCATCCATTTATCCATGCATTCAACGCAGCAATCAATCCACCTTGGCAGGCTCGTACTGATTACGACGCATTCCAGAGAATGGCAGTTGTCTTTAGTAACTTGGCGAAGAAGCATTTAGGTGTTCAGCAAGACATTGTTGCGCTGCCGCTACAACATGACACACCTACCGAAACTTCACAGCCATTTGGAATTGTTAAGGATTGGAAACTCGGTGAATGCGAACCGATTCCTGGCAAGACTATGCCTAACTTGGTTACTGTCGAACGCGATTACAGCGCAATCGCGTTAAAAATGAGCACACTTGGTCCTAACGTTGAAAACTTAGGTACGGTTGTTAAAGGTGTAACTCTTAAGCAACAACAAGCTGTCGAATACTTGCAGAAGGTAAATGGCGTATCGCACGAAGGAATTGCTAACGGTCGACCACTTCTTCAAACTGCGGAACAGGCTTGCGAAACAATTCTGGCGCTATCTGGTGTTTCAAATGGCCACGTCGCAGTTGCTGGTTTTAAAGAGCTAGAGAAGCGAACCGGCCAGAAAATGGCGGATTTAGCTGCAGATAATGAGGGTAAGCAAATTACATTTGCAGATACCCAGTCACGTCCCCAGGGCGTGATTACTTCATGGGAGTGGTCAGGAAGCGAACACGGAGGTCGTCGATACTCTCCGTTCACGATCAACGTAGAGCGATTGAAGCCGTGGCATACATTGACCGGCAGACAACACTTCTTCCTTGACCATCAGTGGATGTCGGAGATTGGTGAGCAATTACCAATCTTCCGACCTCCATTGAATTTAAGTGTTCTATCTAATTATCCAAAGATCGGACATCAGGACGAACTAGGTATTGCGGTTCGTTATTTAACTCCACACTCGAAGTGGTCAATTCACTCTGAATATCAAGATAACTTATTTATGTTGGCCCTCTCACGTGGCGGACCAGATATTTGGATGAGTGTTGAAGATGCAGCAAAGATTGGCGTTAAAGATAACGATTGGATCGAAGCGGTTAACCGCAATGGAATTGTGGTTGCACGCGCTGTTGTTTCGCACCGTATGCCAGAAGGTTTGGTTTACATGTATCACGCAAAAGATCGCACTATTGATGTTCCAAGAGTTGAAGCAACCGGAAAGCGCGGCGGCATTCATAACTCTCTAACTCGATTACTGCTAAAGCCATCCCACTTAATCGGTGGTTATGCGCAATTTTCATATGGCTTCAACTACTACGGTCCAACCGGAAATCAACGTGATGAAGTCACAGTGATCCGTCGCCGCTCACAGGAGGTTACTTACTAATGAGAATCATGGCGCAAATTGGCATGGTGATGAATTTAGATAAATGCATCGGTTGCCACACCTGTTCTGTTACTTGCAAGCAAACATGGACCAACCGCCAAGGCGTTGAATACGTCTGGTTTAACAATGTTGAGACTCGTCCTGGCGTTGGGTACCCACGCCAGTACGAAGATCAGAACATGTGGGAAGGTGGCTGGGAGCTTAAAAAGAACGGCAAATTACGCTTGAAATCAGGCGGCCGAGTTAATCGCCTGACCAAGATCTTCAGTAACCCTAAGTTGCCTGGCCTCGATGATTACTACGAGCCATGGACTTATGACTACGACAATCTAATCAATTCCCCAACTACTGACACTGTGCCTGTGGCTCGACCAAAGTCGATGATTACTGGCAAAGATATGAAGATCGAGTGGTCTGCAAACTGGGACGATGATCTTGGTGGCACATACGAAACAGGCCATAAAGATCCAATGCTTAAGGGAATCGAAGATCAAGTTAAATTTGAATTCGAAAAATCCTTTATGTTCTATCTTCCACGTATCTGTGAACATTGCTTAAACCCTGCATGCGTTGCTTCATGCCCATCCGGCGCGATGTACAAACGCAGTGAAGATGGAATTGTTCTAGTAGATGGCGATAAGTGCCGCGGCTGGCGTATGTGCGTTACCGGTTGCCCTTATAAGAAGGTCTATTTCAATCACAAAAGCGGCAAAGCAGAGAAATGCACAATGTGCTTCCCTCGTCTTGAAGTTGGTCAACCAACTGTTTGCGCTGAAACTTGTGTTGGTCGCCTTCGCTATATCGGACTTTTCCTTTATGACGCAGATAAAGTCTTAGCAGCAGCTTCAGTTAAAGATGATAAAGATCTATACGAAGCACAGCTAGATGTTCTTCTTGATCCAAATGATCCTGAAGTTATTGCACAGGCGCTACGCGATGGCATTCCTGAGGATTGGTTGGAAGCCGCAAAGAAATCTCCAGTTTATGCGCTAGCTAAGAAATACAAAGTTGCGCTTCCTTTGCACCCTGAATATCGCACTATGCCAATGGTTTGGTATATCCCACCGCTATCACCGGTTGTAGATGCACTCAAGAACACTGGTAACGATGCGGAAGATGTTAATAACCTCTTTGCAGCTATCGACACTCTACGTATTCCAGCGCAATACCTAGCTAATTTGATGTCGGCTGGCGACGTCGATGTAATCGATAACGTACTGAAGAAATTGGCTGCTATGCGCTCATATATGCGTGATTACAACTTGGGCAATGAGTTCAATGATGAAATCCCAGCGTCAGTTGGTATGAATTCAGAGGATATGTATGAGATGTACAAATTACTTGCGATCGCTAAGTATCAAGATCGCTATGTAATTCCTGCAGCTCACCAAGAGACAGCTGACAAACTTGAAGAAGCTATGAACGCAGGTTGCAGCGTTGACTTCGATGAGATGCCTGGTGGTCCAAATGCCGATCGCAAACCTATTCCGATCACTTTGGAAACCTTTCATCTAACAAAGAAGCGCGCTTCAGCTGATAGCGCTGATGAATTGGGTGGACACTAATGTTAGAACTCGAAACCCGACGATTATTCGCAATCGCATCAATCGCGCTTCGTTATCCAGAGCGTGATTGGCTTAAGTCTTTCGAAGAGATTGAGTACGAACTTGATAACTTCGAGCCAGAGACTAAAGGAAGATTATGGAGTCTATTAACATACTTCAGCTCTAAATCCATTATGGATTTGCAGATTGTTTACGTTAATACCTTCGACCGCAAGCGTCGAGCTTGTTTATACCTTTCATATTACTTAAATGGTGATACTCGTAAGCGAGGCATGGCACTGCTTAACTTCAAAAATCTATTTGCATCTGAAGGATGGAAGTCAACTAGCGATGAGTTGGATGACTTCTTGCCAATTCTCTTGGAATTCATTGCAGTTACTGACTCTCCTGCGGGATTGGCGTTACTTCAAGAACATAAAGCTGGCTTGGCACTTATGGAGATCGCGCTACGCGATATGAAATCTCCTTACGCCGGGCTAATCAAAGAGCTACATGATCGCGTTCCTGGCGAAGATAAGCCGCTTACTTTGAAGTTAATTCAAAATGGTCCACCTGCGGAGAGCGTTGGACTTTCAGGTTATGGACAAGATGCAAAGAGTGAATCGGTAGGCGCAACATGCTAAAAGTATTTTGGAACTCTGGCCCATATATCGTGACCATGGTCTTTATTGTGGGCATGTTCTGGCGCTATAAATTCGATCGATATGGCTGGACCTCACGTTCGTCTCAAATCTATGAATCACGCCTACTTCGCATCGGTTCACCGCTATTTCACGTTGGAATCTTGATGGCTTTAGGTGGCCACGTCATGGGTCTGATGATTCCGGCATCTCTAACTGACAAGCTGGGCATTTCAGAACATCTTTATCACGTGGTTGCAGTGGCCATGGGTTCTGTTGCGGGCGTAATGGTTCTTTCTGGAATGTTGATTTTGATTTACCGACGACGCACCACGGTTCGTGTTTTCCAAGTAACAACCAAGATGGATAAGTTGATGTATTTAGTCTTGGGTTCATTGGTCGCACTTGGCGTATACAACACAATCGGAATCAATCTACTTAATTTGCCTGGCAAATATCCTGATGGCTACAACTATCGCGAAACTGTTTCAGTTTGGTTTAGATCAATCGCAACATTCAGCCCACGTGCTGATTTGATGGAAGAAGCTCCGATCACTTTCCAATTGCATGCTTTGGCTTCGATGGCTCTAATTGCAATCATTCCAGTTACTCGTTTGGTACATATTTTCAGCGCCCCTGTTGGATATATATCTCGCCCGTATCTGGTTTATCGCAGCCGCACCAAGAAGAAGGCTCGTCGCGGTTGGGAAAATATCCAAAGCAGATAAACATTCTGCTTAACGCGAGTTACTAGTACTCTGACTCACGTGGAAGAGCTCTTACTGCGAGAAATCGTTGAAATTGCAGGTGAAGTCTCGCCTGAGCGCATTGTCAGAAAAGCAAATGCTGCCATTAAACGTCTTCTCCCTAACCTAGGGGTCAACTTCACCGTAAATGAGAACCACCAAGTTCTGCCCCCTGTTTGCGCTGGCGCAACAGAAGAAGAGGTTGAGTGCATCAATTTAATTGCGCAGACCGCCACGCTTTCGATTTCTAATTCGAAGAGCACTGATTTGGCTAACCGCCTGCAGATAAATGAAGAACGCTTGAGAATTGCGCGCGATTTACATGACCGCGTGCTGCAACGCATCTTCGCAACCGGTATCTCACTTGAAGGCGCTTTGCGAAAAGCAGTTGTCGACGACGTTATTAAGGCTTTAAAACAAGCCCTGGTTGATCTAGATGAGACCGTCGGCCAGATCAGATCAACAGTCCATTCCCTAAAAGGTCCAGTAAGTTCCATTAGACAGCGCCTATTAGCTGAAATTGAAGGATCCCGAGCTACCTGGAATTTGATTATTGATTTCAATATGCGTGGGCCAATCGATTTAGTAATCCCTAAAGAGATGCATGACGATCTAGTCGCAGTAACCACAGAGTTATTAAGCAACTGCGGAAAGCATTCAAATACTGGCCGCGCAAAATACGAATTGATTGTTACAGGAAATTCTGTAGAGATTTCAGTTTCGAACACTTCAGAGCAATTTAAACCATTTAAGTTTGGAAACGGTTTGGAGAACCTAAGCGCTAGAGCTGCAAGATATAGCGGCGAACTGATTGTGGAGAACTTAGAGCCAGGTCTGCGAGTTTCCTGGAAAGTCGCTCTGTGAATCTGGGCGCAAACCAACTCTGGTAGCAAGTGAAGCCGCTTGGGTTCGATTTTCTAAGCCCAGTTTTCCCAATAACGAACTTACATAATTCTTTACCGTTTTTTCAGCAATAAACATCTGTTCAGAAATCTGGCGATTGGTTAAACCTTCACCAATTAGCGCAATGATTTTTCGCTCTTGATCGCTTAAATCTTCAATCTCTGCAGCGGGAGAACCCGATTTACGTAAACGAGATTTCACACGATCTGCAGCATGTTCATCCAAAATGCTTTCTCCGGCTGCAACTTTATGAATTGAGCGCAGCAGAATGTCACCTTTAATATCTTTTAAAACATAACCACTTGCACCAGCCAAGATTGCACCAAGCAGAGCTTCGTCATCAGCATACGAGGTCAACATGATTACCCCAACGCCATCTACATTAGATAGAATTTCGCGGCAGAGTTCTACGCCATTTCCATCTGGAAGACGAACATCAAGAATTGCTACATCCGGCTTTAGGCTCTTGATAACTTGGAAGCCGTCATAAACGTTTCCGGCTTGAGCGATTACCTGAAGGTCTCCATCTGATTCGATTAAGTTTTTTAGGCCTCGGCGTACCAATTCATGGTCATCGACAATTGCTACGCGGATAGTCACCGTGCCATCTTAGGTGTTAACCGCGGAATCGAGCGATACGTAGGTAGATCTCGCAGCCAAGGCAGAAATTAAAGGCTGCGTTTAAGAATGCTGCTGCAAGTGCGAAGCTGACCGCGATCGTCGCTAGCGCTGGCGCGAATAGCAACCCAACGATTGCAACAATAGAGAAGCCAAAGCCCACGCGCTGTGCGAACTGTGGTGGGCGAACATCTTCGGTTGTCGCTTCGCTAGTTATACGAGGCTTAACAAACTTCTTAAATACCTGTGCATAAGGAGTGTGCTGTGGGCCTTTAAATGCACCAATTGCAAAGATCGCAGCTTGGGCGACGATTAACCAACCATTGCCAGTTGCAAGTGCAACACCTAAAACGATGGTTGTAAGTAGCGCAGAGAAACGTGGCCCTCGCGCATCAATTAAAGTAGCGGTATCTGTTGATTCGTAAATTAGTGACATGGCGAAATGTTAAAGATTTTCGCCAATTACTTCTCGCTAAGAATTTCCTCTTGCAAATTATTTGCAGAATTGAACTTGTAGCCCACGTTACGCACAGTATCGATAATAGATTCGAACTCTGGACCTAGCTTCGCGCGTAAACGGCGGATGTGAACATCCACAGTACGAGTACCACCGAAGTAGTCGTAGCCCCAGATTTCTTGTAGCAGCTGAGCGCGAGTAAAGACGCGACCTGGATGCTGCGCGAGATATTTCAAGAGTTCAAACTCTTTAAAGGTGAGATCAAGGGAAGTACC
>JALQWD010000183.1 GCA_023260175.1 Candidatus Nanopelagicaceae bacterium
ATTTCATCGCAGATAACATCGATGATCGCCATGCGCTGCTTGGAGAAATCATCTATGCAACAGGTGGAGCTGCAGTGCTCTTCTTGTTGGCTTGGGGATTTTATAAAGAGAAGCGAGCTCAAAGATCTCCAGCTATTTTGCTCAATTTAATTTTTATTGGTGTTTCAAGTTATATGTTGAGTGAAGGTTTGATGATTTTGGGAATAGTTACATTCTTAATCTCAGCAGCGACTGTCGCAATGGCAGTTTCGGTAATTCCGGAAAAGAAGTAACACGCACCACATTTTTATAAATACCCTCTGACCCCGCGGAGCGTTGCCTCCAAGAAAGTGCTCAAATAGCGGTCATTTCTAGGATTCAGGTTTCTTGTCACCGCATTAGTTAAGTAATATCTACCCGTGACCAACGGCGATCTCGGAGCCAACGAATGGCTCGTAGACGAGATGTACGAGGCGTATCAAAAAGATCCTAATTCAGTTGATCCAGCTTGGATTGAATACTTCCGCAAGAACGGAATGATGTCCGGAGTTGCAACTGGCAACAATGTGGCAGGGGTTCCTCAACAAGTTTCGACGAATACAAATGTGTCGGGTGTGGCCCAAGGTAATCCAATTTCAGGTGCACCTAATGGAGGCGTTCCACCAACACCAAAGGCAGTGGCAAGGGCTCCGCAGCAAGTTGCGAACGTCAATGCTGCGTCGGTTGTGCCTCAGTCGGTTGTTGCACCCGTCGCGCCTGCGCAACCTGCAGTGCAACCAGTCTTAAATAATCGCAACAAACCAGAACCAACTCCAGCGGATCCGCAGGTAAAGCCTGCACCAGTTGTATCTGCACCAAGTTCTGCGAGAGTAGAACCTTTGCGCGGTGTTGCAGGTCGCGTTGTGCAATCTATGGAAGCATCGCTTTCGGTTCCGACGGCAACAAGTGTTCGCGCAGTTCCGGCAAAACTATTAATTGATAACCGCATCGTAATTAACAATCACTTAAAGCGCACACGTGGTGGCAAAGTTTCATTTACACATCTAATTGCATTTGCAATGATCGAAGCGATCAAGCAGATGCCAGAGATGAATGCATTCTTTACTGAACTAGATGGCAAGCCTGCAGTAGGACATCCAGAACATATCAACTTGGGTATCGCTATTGACCTTGCGAAGGAAGATGGCTCACGTCAACTTTTGGTTCCTTCAATTAAGGGCTGCGAAGCAATGGACTTCGGTCAGTTCTGGGCGGCATATGAAGCAACAGTTAAGAAGGCGCGTAATGGTGCGCTAACTGTTGAAGATTTCGCAGGCACAACTGTTTCGCTTACGAACCCAGGAACCATTGGAACCGTTCACTCAGTGCCGCGTTTGGTGCAGGGACAGGGCTTAATTCTCGGCGTTGGCGCGATGGATTACCCAGCAGAGTTCCAGGGATCAAGCGAAGAGACGCTTACAAAGCTTGGAATTAGCAAGGTTGTAACACTTACATCTACTTATGATCACCGCATTATTCAGGGTGCTACTTCTGGAGATTTCCTAAAGCGCATTCACGAAATGATGTTGTCAGATGCGTTCTACGATCAAATTTTTAGCGCACTACGTATTCCTTACGTTCCAATTCGTTGGGCGCAAGATGTTGCAGTTGAAGAGGATATCGTTGCAAAGTCAGAGCGCGTTCTTGAATTAATTAATGCATATCGAGTTAGCGGACATCTGATGGCAGATGTTGATCCACTCGAATTCGTAATGCGTTCGCATCCAGATCTCGATGTTGGATCACACGGACTTTCACTCTGGGATTTGGATCGCACCTTCCCTACCGGTGGATTCGGTGGCAAGCCATTTATGAAGCTCCGTGAAATTCTTGGAATTTTACGTAATTCTTATTGCCGCACCATCGGCATTGAATACATGTTTATTGATAATCCTGAAGAGCGCGCATGGATTCAGCAGATGGTTGAAGTTGGCGCACAGAAACTTCCGAAGGAAGAACAGCTTCATGTATTGCGCAAATTAAATAGCGCGGAAGCATTTGAAACTTTCTTGCAGACGAAATTCGTTGGCCAGAAGCGCTTCTCTCTTGAAGGCGGCGAATCAGTAATTCCATTACTTGATGCGCTAATTAGCTCTGCTGCTGATCGCAAACTTGATGAAGTTTGCATCGGTATGCCACACCGTGGACGTTTAAATGTGC
>JALQWD010000063.1 GCA_023260175.1 Candidatus Nanopelagicaceae bacterium
CGATCAACGCGCTTTTCGACAAACTTCTTCTCAGCCCATGAATCTGGGACCTGCTTGACGGTAACTGCGATCTTCACGTGAGCGATGTTACTCATGAGTAGCAATTCTTTACTAGTTATTTACCTAGTTTCAGCGAGTTACAGGGCAGACTTACCGCCATGCTTCAGGCCGATCCTCGTTTTCTGGGCGCAATTCCAACCGAAGAGGGAACTAACTTCTCTATCTGGGCGGAGGCTGCCGACGCGGTCGAGGTCTGCCTATTTGATGAGATTAACGGCAAGCTGGTCGAAACCCGCTACTCGCTCTCCCATCGCAATGGCCCGATTTTCCATGGCTACCTAAAAGGTGTGCGCCCTGGGCAGCGATATGGCTTCCGTGTTTATGGGCCGTGGGAACCTGAACGTGGTTCTAGATTTAATCCAAATAAATTATTAATTGATCCTTATGCGCACGCGCTTTCGGGCGAACTCAATTATGTTCCAGAGATTTATGGCCATATCGCAGAAGATGGTTACGGCGCCGGTGATCCAAACATCATTGATGATCGTAACTCTGCAAAGCATGTTCCGCTTTCGGTTGTAACCGATGATTCGCCTAGACATATCAATCATCCGCATATTAACTGGCAAGATTTGGTTATTTATGAAGCGCATGTAAAAGGTCTTACTTGGGCCAATGAAGCGATTCCGGAAAATGAACGCGGAACTTATAAAGCGCTCGGACATCAATCAACAATTGATTATTTAAAACATATTGGCGTAAATGCGATTGAGCTTCTTCCAATTCATGAACATGCAACCGAACCAGCAATCTGGGCGCGAGGTCGTCGCAATCACTGGGGTTATAACGCAATTGCTTTCTCAGTTCCTCATCGCGCATACGCCGCAACAGATAATCCAATTACAGAGTTGCAAGAAGCAGTTGATCGTTTGCATGAAAATGGCATAGAAGTTTTACTTGACGTGGTCTACAACCACACCGCTGAAGGTGGGCCAGGTGGACCGCACATTACTTATAAAGGAATCGATAATCGAAATTGGTACCGCCATGGTGGCACCAGCCATTACATCGATAACACCGGTTGCGGAAATACCTTCTCGGCTGGAAAACCACATGGCGTACGCTTAGTAATTGATTCGCTACGTTGGTGGACCCAAGTAATCGGTGTAGATGGATTCCGTTTTGATTTAGCACCCGCACTTAATCGCACCGGAAATATGATCGATTCGGCGCTTTTTGCGGCAATTGCAGCGGACCCCGTTCTGCGCCAATTGAAATTAATTGCCGAACCTTGGGATATTTCCCGTTATTCATTGGGAGAATTTCAATATCCATGGCGCGAGTGGAATGACTATTACCGCGACGCAGTTCGCCAGTTCTGGTTAGGCGATATTGCGCGTGGATACGGCGAAGGCGTTAGTGCGCTTGCTTCATCTATCTCTGGATCAAGCAACATCTTCTACTTCCGCGGACCAACAACTTCTATTAATTTCATAACTGCGCATGATGGCTTCACCATGAATGACTTAGTTACCTATCACGAGAAGAAAAACTTCGCGAATGAAGAAAATAATCGCGATGGCAATAACACAAATCGTTCATGGAACGTAGGTCACGAAGGCCCAACTAAAGATCCAAAGATTAATCAGATTCGTCAATCACTTCAGAAATCAATGATGGCAACACTCCTGCTTTCATCTGGTGTTCCAATGGTGACAATGGGCGATGAAGTTGGCCGCACGCAGCATGGTTCTAATAATGCATTTACCGTTCCTATTGATTTGAATTGGGAGAATTGGAACAAAGAGATTGCATGGCAAGGTGGTTGGACCTTGGACTGGAACCCAACTGGAGAGAAGAAAGATTTACAGGATGCATTTATTGAGTTGATGCGTATTCGTAAAACTTATCTCTCAGATATCACTTCAGAATTTTTCACTGGTCGCATTGACTTCGGTACAGAACGTAAGGACATTGCTTGGTTTAGCCTCTCTGGCAATGAAATGACTGATGCCCACTGGTCTGATGGAGATAAACGTTCATTGACTGTTTTCTTTGAAGCTGGACCAAAGAATGGTTTGGTATTGATGATGAATTCATTTGGCGAAGAGACCACATTTACTCTTCCAGGTGCCGCATGGGGTGAAGGTATGCGCTGCATATTTGATTCATTCCAAACAACCGCTACTTACAATCCTGCTCTTGCAGCGCCTGGAGATAAGGTGCAAGTTTCGCCTCATTCTCTCCAGGTTTGGTTAGTAAACCGCTAATTACTTCTAAGTACTCACTCTGCGCTTTAAACTAATTACATGCTCGCACTGCTATTTCCAGGTCAAGGTTCGCAAACTCCAGGAATGCTCGCTCCTTGGTTAAATGACGAAACTAAAAAGGTTGTGGCTAATTGGTCGCTACACATCGATTTAGATCTAGAGCGTTTAGGAACAACAGCAAGCGCTGATGAAATTAAAGATACTGCAAATGCGCAGCCACTAATTGTTGCTGCCGGTCTTCTTGGTGCGCAGGCTCTTGGTTTGAATAAGTTTGCAGTTGTAGCTGGCCACTCGGTTGGAGAAATTACCGCTGCAGGTGTTTCTGGCGTGCTCTCCCCTGCTCACGCTCTGGAATTAGTTCGTCAACGCGGCATCGCCATGGCCAAGGCTGCAAGCCAGGTAGAAACTGGAATGGCTGCCATTCTTGGTGGAGATCGCCAAGAAGTTTTAAATGCAATTAAATCTTTTGATTTAGTGCCGGCCAATGACAATGGTGCAGGGCAAATTGTTGCCGCAGGTTCTTTAGAGCAAATAGATAAGTTGGTTGAAAATCCTCCTGCAGGTGCTCGAGTACGCGCATTGGCAGTTGCTGGTGCTTTCCATACACACTTTATGCATTCAGCTGAATCTCACGTTGCCTCTTTCGTAGAGAAAGTTTCTATTAACGAACCAACTTCACAACTATTATCAAATAAAGATGGCGCAGTAGTTAGTGGCGGTAAAGATGCAATCAATCGTATTGTTAATCAAATCGCTAACCCGGTTCGTTGGGATTTATGTATGGAATCTCTTGTGCAGCTAGGAATAACTGGCGTAATTGAATTTCCACCGGCAGGAACTTTGGTTGGATTGCTTAAGCGAGCAACGCCTGGAATTGAATCCTTTGCTCTTAAATCACCAGATGATTTGGCTGCCGCTAAGGAATTTGCCATCAAACATGGTGGCGCATGATCAAAGTCCCAACAGGCAGTAACGCATCAATACTTTCAGTAGGTATTTATCGTGCTACTAATGTGGTGCCGAACTCAGCAATTGTTGAAAAAATCGATTCGACGGATGAGTGGATTCAACAAAGAACCGGAATCGAAACTCGCCGCTTTGCAGATAAGAATATTTCAGTAATTGATATGGGTACCGCTGCAGCCCTGCAGGCCATGCAGCGTGCCGGAATTTCTGCAGAACAGGTAGATGTAGTAATTCTTGCAACGATTACCTATCCGCATCAGACTCCAAGCGGCGCATCAGGCATCGCAACCAATATTGGCGCACATAAAGCCGCTGCTTTTGATTTATCTGCTGCCTGTGCCGGTTTTACTTATGGCGTAGGGCTAGCAAATGATTTGGTTCGCGGTGGCACTGCAAAGCATGTGCTGGTTATTGGTTCAGAGAAAATTAGCGATTTCACCAATCCAACAGATCGCGCAACGGCATTTATCTTTGCTGATGGTGCAGGCGCAGTTGTAGTTGGACCAAGCGCTGAACAAGGAATTGGACCAACAGCTTGGGGTTCAGATTCTGATCAAAGAGATGCAATCACTATGTCTTCTTGGTTAAATTTCAAATATACAGATGCTCCTGCAAACACAATTGAATGGCCAGATATTGTCCAAGAAGGACAACGAGTATTTCGTTGGGCAGTTTTCTCGGTAAGCAAAGTCGGAAGTAAAGCTATTGAATTGGCGGGCATAACGCCGGATAAGTTAAAGGCATTTGTACCGCATCAAGCTAATTTAAGAATTATCGAATCTATGGCGAAAGATATGAAACTTTCACCTGATGTATTGATTGCAGATGACATACGAACCAATGGAAATACATCTGCAGCATCAATTCCACTTGCAATGGATGCTCTCCTTCAGGCGCACCCAGAGATGCACGGTCAGTTAGCGCTAATCATCGGCTATGGCGCAGGTCTCGCTTATGCGGCTCAAGTCATTAAATTGCCTTAATTAACTCCAATTCCGAGCCTATTACTCGAAAGTAAGCCCCTTTTACCTGCACAATATCCACCTGTAACAGTTAGAAAAACGCAGCGACGCGTTGTCTATAAAAACGAAAAGAGAAATATCAATGGCACTAAACGAAGCAGATGTTCTTGCTGGTCTAAAAGAGATCGTTGAAGAAGTTGCTGGCGTTCCAGCTGCATCAATCGAAATGGGCAAGAGCTTCACTGACGACCTAGATGTTGATTCACTATCAATGGTTGAAGTTGTTGTTGCTGCTGAAGAGCGTTTCGGCGTAAAGATTCCTGATGATCAGGTAGCTGAATTAGCAACAGTTGGCGATGCAGTTAACTTCATCGTAAAGGCTTCGGCTTAATTCCCTAAAATGACAAGACGCGTTGTTGTAACTGGTTTAGGTGCCACTACTCCACTTGGCGGAGATGTTGCATCCACTTGGGCTAACGCCGTCGCTGGTAAATCGGGCGCACGGTTGATGAAGCACGAGTGGGCAAGCACCTTGCCAGTTCACTTCGCAGCAGAAGTTTTTGTCGAACCATCTGAAGTTATGAAGCCAGTTGAGCTTCGACGCTTAGATCGTTCAGAGCAGTTTGCGCTAATTGCTTCACGTGAAGCATTTGCAGATGCCGGTAGCCCAGAGCTAGATCTTGAACGTCTAGGCGTTGTAATTGCATCAGGCATCGGTGGAGTTACCTCTTTATTAGAGCAGTACCGAATCTTGGTTGAAAAGGGAGCGCGTTTAGTTTCGCCGCATACCGTGCCAATGATTATGCCTAATGGTCCTGCAGCAAATGTAGGTTTGGAATTTAAAGCAAAAGCTGGAGTACATACTCCAGTATCTGCTTGTGCATCTGGCGCTGAAGCAATCGGTTATGCATTCGACATGATTCGCAACAATCGCGCAGATGTTGTTATTGCAGGTGGCGTAGAAGCATCAGTTGATGCGCTGCCAATGGCTGGCTTTGCGGCAATGAAGGCTCTTTCAACACGTAATGATGCGCCAGAGAAGGCATCTCGTCCTTACGATCAAGATCGTGATGGTTTTGTGCTTGGCGAAGGTGGCGGCGTACTAATTCTTGAAGAGTACGAACATGCAAAGGCGCGCGGCGCAAAGATTTACTGCGAAATCGCAGGTCAAGGTTTAACTTCAGATGGCTATCACATCGCGGCTCCAGATCCAGAAGGTCGCGGAGTTATTCGTGCAATGCAATTAGCACTTAAGGATGCTGGCCTTTCAACAAAAGATATTTTCCACCTAAATGCACATGCAACATCTACTCCAGCAGGAGATGTTGCGGAAGCAAATGCACTTCGCGGAGCGCTTGGCGCAGATGCTGATCACGTTGCAGTCTCCGCAACCAAATCAATGACCGGCCACTTACTAGGTGGTGCTGGTGCAGTTGAATCAGTGCTAATTGTTAAAGCGCTACAAGAGCGTTTAGCTCCCCCAACAATTAACATTGATAATTTAGATCCAGCAGTTACCGTAGACGTGGTTCGAGATAAAGCACGCGAACTTCCAAAGGGCGATATTGCAGCGCTTAATGATTCATTCGGCTTCGGTGGCCACGACGTAGTATTGGTGTTTAAGAGTATTTAGTAACTCTACTCATGACAGACCCTAAAGATCCAGAACTTCGCATCGTGAAGTTATTAGACCCTGGCACAAATCATTTAATCACTCAAC
>JALQWD010000104.1 GCA_023260175.1 Candidatus Nanopelagicaceae bacterium
TTGCGCTTCTCTTCTGGATCTTTGACACCAGCAAGCGCCTTTAAGAATTGATCCTTTGCGTCAATAACTACTAGATCTACGCCAGTAGCTGCAACGAAATCCTTCTCAACTTGTTCAGCTTCGCCGCTACGAAGTAAACCGTGATCTACGAATACGCAGGTTAATTGATGACCCACTGCGCGCTGAATAATCGCTGCCGCAACTGCAGAATCAACGCCGCCAGATAGTCCGCAGATAACGCGCTTTTCGCCGATAACTTCTTTAGCTTTTGCAATCTCTGCTTCTGCAATGTTTTGCGTAGTCCAAGTTGGTTCGCACTTTGCAATATTGATTAGCCAGTTGTGGAGAATTGCTTGGCCTTGTTCTGAATGTAGAACTTCTGGATGAAATTGCACGCCTGCTAATTGGCCAGATTCATTTTCAAATGCGGCCACAGGTGTGTCTTCAGTGGTCGCGCAAACCGCAAATCCTGCTGGTGCTTGAGTTACGGCATCGCCGTGGCTCATCCAAACCAATTGGCTGAGTGGAATACCTTTAAATAACTTTGATTCTTTTCCACTTAACTTAGTGCGACCAAATTCTGATTTACCTGTCTTGGTCACTACTCCACCAAGTGCATTTGCCATTGCTTGGAAACCGTAGCAAATACCGAAAACTGGAATACCTAATTTAAGAATCTCGCCATCAAATGTTGGTGCATTCTCTGCATAAACTGAGGAAGGACCACCCGAAAGAATGATCGCCTCTGGATTTTTTGCCTTTACTTCAGCTGCGCTTACATGGGAAGGAACAATTTCAGAGTAGATACTTACTTCGCGTACTCGGCGTGCAATCAATTGCGCGTACTGAGCACCGAAATCAACAACTAAAACGCCATTCTTTTGATTAGGCACGAGCGATTAGCACCTCAACGCGCTGGAATTCTTTTAAGTTCGAATAACCACAGGTAGCCATCGCGCGACGAAGAGCACCAAACATATTCATTGAGCCATCTGATGAATGCGATGGGCCATTAAGAATCTGTTCAAGTGAACCAACTGTTCCGACAGATACACGCTCACCACGTGGAAGTTCCTGGTGATGCGCTTCAGATCCCCAGTGCCAACCAAGTCCTGGCGCCTCTGTTGCTTTAGCTAAAGGTGAACCCATCATTACTGCATCCGCACCGCATGCAATCGCCTTTGCGATATCGCCAGAGCGGCCAACAGAACCATCTGCAATAACGTGAACATAGCGTCCACCTGATTCATCTAAATATTCGCGACGAGCCGCAGCAACTTCAGAAACAGCAGATGCCATCGGAACTTGCACGCCTAAAACTTTGCGAGTGGTGTGAGCAGCTCCGCCACCAAATCCAACTAACACACCAGCTGCACCTGCACGCATTAAGTGAAGCGCTGCCGTTCCGTTTGCTACGCCACCGACAATAACTGGGGTATCTAATTCGTAGATAAATTTCTTTAGGTTTAGCGCTTCGCCAGAACCAACATGTTCTGCTGAAACAGTAGTACCGCGAATTACGAAAATATCTACACCGGCTGCAACTACAGCTTTATGTAGCTCTGCGGTGCGTTGTGGTGAGAGCGATGCAGCAACTGTTACACCTGCATCACGAATCTGCTGAATACGTTCCTTAATTAGCTCTGGACGAATTGGCGCCGCATAAATTTCCTGCATACGCTTAGTTGCATTCTTCTCTGGCATTGATGCAATTTCGCCAAGCGGAACTCGTGGATCCTCATAACGAGTCCAAAGTCCTTCTAGGTTTAGTACACCAAGGCCACCTAGTCGACCAATTTCAATTGCAGTCTCAGGTGAAACTACAGAATCCATTGGCGCTGCCATCATTGGAATATCAAACTTATATGCATCGATCTGCCACTCAGTTGATACATCTTGTGGATCGCGAGTACGGCGACTTGGAACTACTGCAATGTCATCAAATGAATATGCAACGCGGGCACGCTTTCCTGGTGCAATTTCAATGCTATTTTGCATAATTTGGCGCATCCTTTATTTCAGAAATATCGTGTGGGTGGCTCTCTTTTAGACCTGCTGCAGTAATGCGAATTAATTGACTTTCGCGACGAAGAGTTTCAATATCAGGAGCTCCCGCATAACCCATTCCGCTACGCAATCCGCCAACTAATTGATGAATTACCGAATTAACTGGGCCGCGATATTTGATTTTGCCTTCAATACCTTCTGGAACCAACTTATCTTCAGAAAGTACATCGTCTTGCATATAGCGATCCTTTGAATATGACTTCTGTTCGCCACGTGATTGCATCGCGCCAAGTGAACCCATACCGCGGTAAATCTTAAATTTAACGCCATCAATTTCAACTAGCTCTGATGGTGATTCATCGCAACCAGCGAATAAAGAACCAAGCATTACGGTGTTTGCGCCAGCAACGATTGCTTTAACAATGTCACCTGAATATTGCAGGCCACCATCGGCAATTAGTGGAACACCGGCCTTGCTACAAGCCTTATTTGCTTCCATGATTGCAGTTACCTGCGGAACGCCAACACCAGCAACAACGCGTGTTGTACAGATTGATCCTGGACCAACGCCAACTTTCACGCCATCAGCTCCAGCATTAATCAGCGCCTGCGCTCCGGAACGTGTTGCGATATTTCCGCCAATTACTTGAATATCAGAAGAGAACTTTTTAACGCGTTCGATCGCATCTAGAACCGCGCGGTGATGTCCGTGTGCAGTATCTACAACTACAACATCTACACCTGCTTCGATTAAAGCTTGGGCGCGCGCAAAGCCATCGTCGCCAACGCCAACAACTACGGGATTTTCTCGACACCCGATTCGCCGTCGAGCGTTTCATACTCGAACTTTTTCGGCAACAACCCGAACTA
>JALQWD010000098.1 GCA_023260175.1 Candidatus Nanopelagicaceae bacterium
AAGCTCCGGGTTTTCGCGGATTAACTTGATATCGATCATATTGCGCGCCCCTTTCTGACATCTTCTAGCCAATTATTAGAACTCTTAAATGAATCATCGCTTGTAGCTTTAGTGGTGGTTGGAGCCACTTTATCTGCACGTGGATAAGAACCAAGGAAACGAATATCTTCACAGATACGACGTAATCCAGTTAGGGCATCGCCAACTCTTGCATCATTAATATGCCCTTCAGAATCAATTATGAAGTGGTAGTGGCCAAGTTCGCGTCCTGTTGGGCGCGATTGGATGAAAGTTAGATTTACACCACGTACAGCAAATTCTGTTAATACTTCTAAAAGTGCTCCGGCATGATCAATTCCGATAAATGCTGCAAGAGAAGTGCGATCAAAGCCGGTAGGCGCAGGAAGCGCACCTGGTTTTGATACTAAAACAAATCGAGTCACTGCAGAATCTGAATCACCGATGTTTTCATTTATAACTGTTAAACCATAAGTTTTTGCCGCAATTTCAGAGGCCACTGCGGCATCAAATTGACCATTTGCAAGTGCTTCTGCTGCAGCTGCAGTTGAATTGGTAGTAATAATCTCTGCATTTGGGTAGTGCTTTGCAATGTAATTTCTACACTGCGCTTCCGCATGTGGATGTGTAGCAATCTTCTTTATCTCCACCGATTCATCTTTAACCATTAATGCAAAAGTAACTGGCAATAAAACTTCTCCGACAATTATCAAAGGCTCGCCGGTAGCTAATTCATCTAAGGTGCGCGCGACCACGCCTTCAACTGAATTTTCAATTGGTACTAGCGCATAATCAGCGACGCCATTTCGGACCATATCTAGCGCTGCAGTTACGTTAGAACATGGGGTTAATTGATCAGAGCCGCCGGTGATGGTGCGCAGGGCTGCTTCAGTGAAGGTACCAACTGGACCGAGATAGGCGTATTTACTCACCTGCGAATTCTACCCGTAGGCTAGGAAGCGTGATGCAGAGTATTGGCGCTCGATTTAATGCGATTGGCCGTAGTGAAGTTGGTCTGCATCGAAGCGGAAATGAAGACTCTGCGCTAATAAATGGCGTATTAATTGCAGTTGCAGATGGAATGGGCGGCCATGCAGGTGGAGAAGTTGCATCTAAAGTTGCAATTTCAACTCTGGCACAAATACTCCCGCTATTAAATAACGATGAGATGGATCCTGAATCCCTAGAAGACTTTCTACTTAATTCAATTTTAGAAGTCGATGATGAAATTAAATTAACTGCTGAAGCGAATGATCGTCTATCTGGGATGGGTACAACTTTGACTGCAATTGCCCTGTATAGAAATAAAGCATATGTTTTACATACTGGCGATTCTCGTGCTTATCGATTACGCGGAAAAGAATTTACCCAATTAACTAAAGATCACTCTGTTGTCCAAGAATTGATTGATGCGGGGTCAATCACAGAAGCTGAAGCTGCTGTGCATCCACAACGTTCAGTTCTTACCAATGTTTTGATGGGTCTTGGCAACATCACTCCGCTACTTATTCAATATGATGTTAAAGCAGGCGATAAATTCTTGCTCTGTAGCGATGGATTGACAAATGTAGTTAGCAACACTGAACTACATGAAAAAATAAATGAAGAAGATGCGATTTCAAAATTGATTTCATTAACTTACGAACGCGGTGCGCCAGATAATGTCACAATAGTTATCGCTGAGATAGGTACTGGCGACACTGCAACTGAGTTCTTTGGGGCAGCCAAGTGAGAGTATTTGGCGATCGCTATGAAGTAGGTGCGCTAATTGGCGCCGGCGGAATGTCCGACGTATTTATCGCGAAAGATACTCGTTTAAATCGCGAAGTTGCGCTAAAAGTTTTGCGTAGCGATCTAAATCGCGAACAAACCTTTGTAACTAGATTTAGAAAAGAAGCGCTTGCTGCAGCAGGTTTAAGCCATCCTGGAATTGTTGCAGTTTACGATAGCGGTGAATCGCCTGCGCCATATATTGTGATGGAGTTATTGCAGGGAAAAACACTACGTGAATTAATTACTGGACCGGTAGATCCAAAAACTGCCATCCAAATAACTGAAGGTATTCTGCAAGCTCTCGCCTATTCGCATGCAAATGGAATTGTGCATCGCGATATTAAGCCTGGAAACATCATGATCACTGATCAAGGCGATGTAAAAGTAATGGACTTTGGAAT
>JALQWD010000155.1 GCA_023260175.1 Candidatus Nanopelagicaceae bacterium
AGCTAACTCAGATGAAGTTGGACGACGCTTTAAAATATCTCGGATTCGCTGATATTCATCTGGCTTTAAACCAAGTTCGGCAAAAGGCTGGCTATTTTCAGGGGTATTTGCCGCATTTTTAACGGAATCTAGCGACATTTACTTCACCAGCGCTTTCAGCACCGAAGTAAAAAAGTTTAAGCCATCTGTGCCTGGGCCACATAAGTCTTCAATTGCATGTTCAGGGTGCGGCATTAACCCAACAATATTTCCTCGATCATTGGTAATTCCTGCAATTAAATTTCTTGAACCATTTGGATTTTCGCCAACATATCGGGCAATGATTCGACCTTCTGATTCCAGCATATTTAAAGTATGATCATCGCATTGGAATGAACCTTCGCCATTCTTAAGAGGAATAGTAATGCGTTGGCCAACTTGAAAATCACTGGTCCACATAGTTTTATTATTTGTAATCTCTAACTCTTGATCTTTGCAGATGAAGTGCAAATCTTTATTGCGAGTTAATGCTCCCGGTAATAGATGTGATTCGCAAAGAATTTGAAAACCATTACAAATTCCTAAAACTGGTAATCCGGCTTTAGCTTTTTCAATTACATCAGTCATTACAGGTGCAAATCTAGAAATTGCACCACACCGTAAATAGTCGCCATAAGAAAATCCGCCAGGCAGGACTACCGCATCTACATTATTAATTGAAGAATCGCCATGCCAGAGTGCAACTGCTTCTCCGCCAGCTTCGCGGACTGCACGCTGAGCATCTCGATCATCTAATGATCCCGGAAAAGTTACGACACCAATACGCATTATTTCTCAACTCGCACTGCGTAGTTTTCGATTACTGGATTAGAGAGTAGAACTTCAGCTGCCTTTTCGATATCAGCCATTGATGGTTCACCATCAACTTCGATTTCAAAGCGCTTTCCTTGGCGAACGCTCTTGGCAAAGTTAAATCCCAATCTAGGTAACGCCGATGCGACAGCCTGACCTTGCGGATCTAAGATCTCTGGTTTCAACATTACTTCTACGATGATCTTTGCCATTTTTAGCTCCTCTTACCGGTTAATCTGAAAAGTGCTTCTTCGTATCGGGCTGCCGTTTTTTCCACTATTTCTTGCGGAATAGTAGGAGGTTCGCTCTCTTTATCCCAAACAGTTGCCAGATAATCTCGTAAATACTGCTTATCAAAAGAGTTATGGTCGCTATCCCAGAATCGAGATGAATCAGGGGTGAGCGCCTCATCGCCTAGAACAATGGCGCCAGATGTATCGCGGCCAAATTCGAACTTGGTATCAACCAAAATAATCTCTTTGGTCGCAGCAAAATCTTTAGCGCGATCATAAAGCGCCAAAGTCAATCGCTTTAACTCTGCTGCATCCTCTGCGCCTACGATCTCTGCAGCTTGCGCAAAATTAATATTGATATCGTGATTGCCAATTTCTGCTTTAGTTGCAGGAGTGAAAATTGATTCTGGCAACTTAGAACCGTCGCTAAGACCTGCAGGTAGTTTATTGCCGCAGACCTCTTGATTAGTTTTATATTCAGACCAACCGCTACCAGTTAGATATCCGCGAGCTACGCATTCGATAGCAAACATTTGCAGCGGCTTAGCAATTACCGCGCGACCTGCAACTGATGTAGGTACTTCGGTTGAAACAATGTGGTTAGGGACAATATCTGAAAGAAGATCAAACCAGAAGAGCGAAATTTGAGTTAAAAGTTTTCCTTTATTTGGAATCTCGGTTGGCAATACCCAATCAAATGCGCTGATGCGATCAGATGCAACGATTAGCAATTCATTTCTATCGTTTGTATAAAGATCACGAACTTTTCCAGTTCTTAAGTGTGTCCAGCCTGCAATCTCTGGCGCTGCAGGTGCGCCTTTAAGTCCGAATCCGCTCATCGAATTGAGCCAGGCTGATACTTCGCGGCATCAGCATGTTTTGTAGTAATCGCTTCGATGCGCTTAACTACACGTGAAACTTGTTCCTGGGCAGCGCCAGTAAATTCGATTGGATCTTTAATAAGCGCCTTCAAATCTTGGCGATCTAATGGAATGCGAGGATCATCGGCTAGAACATCTAACAAATTATTTGCTTGGCCTTCTCGCATAGAAAGTGCCGCTTTTGTCGCATGTTCCTTGATTACTTCGTGTGCAGCTTCGCGGCCAACGCCTGCTTTAACTGCAGCCATAAGAATCTTTGTGGTCGCAAGGAAAGGTAAATAGCGCTCTAATTCAGCGTTAATTACTGCAGGGAATGCGCCGAATTCTTTTAGGACCGTAAGCATTGTTTCTAGCAATCCATCCATCGCATAGAAAGCATCTGCAATTGCAACACGACGAACAACTGAACAAGAGACATCGCCTTCGTTCCATTGATCGCCAGAAAGTTCGCCAACCATTGAGCTGTAACCGCGCAAGATAACTGCCAAACCATTTACACGTTCGCAAGAACGAGTATTCATTTTGTGAGGCATTGCAGATGAACCAACTTGTCCTGCTTTGAATCCTTCAGTGACAAGCTCTGCACCAGCCATCAAACGTATTGATGTTGCAAGCGACGATGGTGAAGCAGCAAGTTGTACCAAAGTTGTCACAACTTCATAATCAAGTGAACGTGGATAAACCTGTCCAGTTGAATCAAGAACTCGCTTAAAACCTAAGTGGCTTGCAATCTCTTCTTCTAAATGTGAATGCTTCTCATAAGAACCAAGTAGATCAATTGAATCTTGCGATGTGCCAACTGGACCCTTAAGTCCGCGCATTGGATAGCGATCAAGCAGAGAAGTAAGTCGCTCGTATGCATAGAGCAACTCTTCGGCGCTAGATGCAAACCGCTTACCTAAAGTTGTAATTTGTGCAGGCACGTTATGTGAACGTCCCGCGATTGGTTGATCCGCATACTGCGCAGCCTTTTCGCCAAGTCGTGCAAGCAGTGCAACAGTCTTGTCATGAATTAATTCAAGACCTAAGCGAATTTGTAGCGCTTCGATATTCTCTGTTAAATCGCGGCTAGTCATGCCGGTGTGAATAACTTCGTGGCCAGCTAAAGCATTAAATTCTTCGATTCGAGCTTTGACGTCGTGACGAGTAGCTTTTTCGCGCTCATCGATTGAATCCAGATGAACTGCATGTTTGACCTTTTCATAGGCAGATAGCTGTTCGTCTGTGATTGGGTGGCCCTGCTTCTTCTGCGCTCGTGCGACCGCTAACCAGAGCTCGCGCTCCGCAACAATCTTCGCTTCCGCCGAGAAAATCTGGCGCATTGCGACTGAGGCATATCGATTAGCTAAGACGCTCACTGGCTCATTCTCCTCTATTAATTGCCCTTCTCCGCCACTGACGCGTTTAGCGCGATGTCATTGCGGTAGAAAGAACCTTCTAGTTTTATCTGCGAAATTGTTCGATAAGCCTTATCGCGCGCCTCGGTTAGATCTGCACCTAATCCGGTGACGGTCAAGACTCTGCCACCTGATGAAACTAATGATCCATTTGATTTTGTACCTGCATGGAAAATCGTTACGCCATCAATCTCATTTAAGTTTGTAATCTCATCACCAGTTTTAACAGCTGCTGGATATCCATTGGCAGCAAGCACCACCGTTACCGCAGATTCATCGCGCCATTCCAGAACTGAATCTATTAAATCTCCGGTGGCTGCTTTATAGAGCAATTGCGCTAGCGGTGTTTTTAATCGTGGAATTAAAACTTCTGTTTCTGGATCTCCAAAACGCGCATTAAATTCAATAACTTTAATTCCGCGATCTGTGACGGCAAGGCCTGCATATAGAAGTCCAACAAATGGTGTACCGCGTGCTGCCATCTCTGCAATCATCGGAGCTAAAACTTGTTTGTATGTATCTTCGACAATATCTGTTGGCGCCCAAGGAAGTGGTGAATATGCGCCCATGCCACCAGTGTTTGGGCCTTCATCGTTGTCATATGCTCGTTTGAAATCTTGCGCTGGTTGCATTGGCAAAATATTTGTTCCATCAGAAATTCCAAACAGAGAAATCTCTGGACCTTCTAAATACTCTTCGATTACTACTCTGTTACAAGCGAGAGCATGTTGCAATGCCACTTCGCGATCTTCGGTAACTACAACGCCTTTACCGGCTGCTAAACCATCGTCTTTAACTACATAGGGTGCACCGAATGTATCAAGTGCCTTTTCAATCTCTGCTTGATTTTCGCAAGTGAATGATTTTGCTGTTGGTACACCGGCATCGCGCATTACACCTTTGGCAAAATGCTTTGAACCTTCCAATTGCGCTGCCGCTTTTGAAGGGCCAAATACCGCGATTTTGGCTGCTCGTAGCTCATCTGCAGCGCCATTTACTAATGGAGCTTCAGGGCCAATTACTACTAAATCAATTGCTAAAGATTTTGCTAACTCAACAATTGCAGAGTTATTAGAAATATCT
>JALQWD010000203.1 GCA_023260175.1 Candidatus Nanopelagicaceae bacterium
GAAGTTAATTTCATTATCCCTCCTTGGATAACTAATAAGAGTGTCCAAAGACTATGCGTAACCCACGCCACAAATAAAGGAAAATTGATAACAATTTGGAAACCTTTGGAAGGTTTCATATCGTGGGTTAAACGCGGCGGGCTGCGGCTTGAGCGATACGGTCGATAACCACGCCCAAAATTAAGATGGCAAGACCTGCGACTAGCCCTTTACCGGTGAGTTCTGGTTTTGAACTTCCCATAATCACCAAATAGCCAAGTCCTCCTGCGCCAACCCAGCCACCAATAACAATAACTGCAAGAACGAAGATCATGCCTTGGTTTGCGGCAAGAAGAAGCGCTTTCTTAGCGGCAGGTAACTGAACCTTCAAAATGATCTGGCGAATATTCGAACCGGCAGCAGTTGCAGCCTCCACCATAGATTCCGGAACAGCACGAATTCCTTCTCCGACAATTTTTACAACAACAGGAATTGAATAAACGATACCGGTTGCGATCGCGGTAAAACGTGTTGGACCAAATAAACCTAACATCGGAACTAAATAAACGAATGCCGGCATAGTCTGGCCTGCATCCATAAATGGCCTAAAGAAAGAATCAGCGCGTTTACTTCTGCCAACCCAGATTCCCATTGCCACGCCAACAATCATTGTCAAAAGAGTTGCCACAATAGTTTGAGTCAAAGTAACCATCGAATCAAACCAGAGTCCGGTAGCGACAATTGATAGAAGCAGAGTCAATGTCATAAATGCGATACGTGTGCCACCTAAAACCAGCGCGATAATCACAAACATTGAAATTGTCATAAACCATGGCGCGCGAGCCAACATATCTTCAATTGGATTTAGTACCCAGATTGAGATGAAATCTTTAAATCCGACAGTAATAAATGAAAGATCGTTAACTAAATAATTAACGAAATCATTTGTGAGAGTCTCAACTTTTAGCGCAATATTTGGATTTGTCGGGAAACTCTGAAATTTCTCTACAAAATGTGAAGCGATAGCGATTATCAATGCTGCTGCGCCGCTAATAGTGATGTTTCTGCGGCGAATCGCTAACTGCTTAGGTGTAGGAGGTATAAAGCTCATCTGCTTGGTAGCCGCTGCGCTGGTCGCGCGGTCCAACATAATCGCCATCGCCACTACCGCAATACCTGCAACTAATCCCTTGCCGGTATTTTGAATAGTAAGTGCAGAAACAATTGGTCGACCAAGGCCCGGTGCTGCAATTAGCGCTGCGATAACTACGAATGAAAGCGCTGCCATAACAGTTTGATTTATGCCAAGAACAATCATCTGTTTTGCCATTGGTAACTGAACTTTGCGAAGTGTTTGCTTATCGGTCGCGCCCATTGAAATTGATGCTTCAACGGGTGAGAAATTCAATGAACGAATGGCATGCGAAGTAATTCGAATGGAAATTGGAATGCTGTACACCATTGTTGCGATAGTTGCAGTTGCTTCACCAATCATGAAGAAAAGAGCAAGCGGCGCCATATAGACAAGCGTCGGCAGAATCTGAGCTAAATCCAAAATAGGCGTAACTAACTTCAAGACACGATCAGATAAACCAGCCCAGATTCCAAAAGGAATTCCTATTGCAAGAGAAAGAAGTACGGCTGCAATAGTCATTGCCAAGGTATCCATTGTGTCTACCCACATGCCAAGAGCCCCGCAGACTCCAAGCAATGCAACAACCAGAATTGCAATTCGAATTCGGCTAGTTGCATAGGCTGCAAATGCAAGGAGTGCAAAAACACCAGCCCAACCGATCGTTGGAGCAGATGCGCCATTCATCGGTGTTGAAATCCAACCTCTGATGATGTCAACAAATCCATTAATAAAGAGTCGGATTGGGTTGAAGAAGTAAATAAAGAATGGACTTGTCGTGCGGTTACCGCTGATAGATGAAGCTGCTTCCCCGACTATTGACGTGACAGGGGTGTTATCTGCCATTGGTAGTTCAAGGGTTAGCTTTCCAAAAAATAGTTTGGAGAGCGCGTACCAAATAACAATAAAGCCTAGGAAGAAACGGCCTTTATGTTCGCGGACCTTTTCCAGCATTAATTAACACCTGCGATAAGTCTAAGTACATCCTCTGCAGCCACTACACCAAGAGATTTGCCACCTTCTACAACGTGAACTGGGTGGTGCGCTTCAAGAATCTTGGCGGTTGCTTCGCGGATGATCATATTTGAAGGCAATTCCAAACTAGATGCGGTCTCATCCGAACGCAAAGGGCGTGCTAAATACTTAAGTGAAAGAACGTGCGATTTTGCGATATCGCGCACGAAGTTTGCGACATATTCATCTTTTGGATTTGCGACAAGTTCTTCAGGCGTTCCTACCTGGATTAAAGCGCCATCGCGCATGATCGCAATTCGATCGCCGACCTTTGCAGCTTCTTGTAGATCGTGAGTAATAAAGACCATCGTCTTACCAAGATCGTGATGTAGACGAATAACTTCATTCTGCATATCGCGACGGATAAGTGGGTCAAGCGCTGAGAATGGTTCATCCAAGAACATAATCTGTGGATCTACTGCAAGCGCACGAGCGAGACCAACGCGCTGCTGCATGCCACCAGATAATTGTTCTGGATAAGCTTCAGAATAACCTTGAAGGCCTACAAGTTCGATTACTTCATGTGCGCGCTTATGGCGATCAGCTTTTGATACTCCATTAATTTCTAATGAGTATGCAATGTTATCTACGACCTTGCGATGTGGCAGCAGTCCGAAATGCTGGAAAACCATTGAGAACTTGGTACGACGTAGCTCGCGAAGACGATTTGCATCTACTTTCAGAATATCTTCGCCGTCATAAATTAGCTCGCCGCGAGTTGGTTCGATTAGACGAGTCATGCATCGGACAAGTGTTGATTTGCCAGAACCTGAAAGTCCCATGACTACGAAAACTTCGCCTTTAGCCACTTCAAAGGAGATGTCTCGAACTGCGATGGTGTTGCCGGTCTTGTTACGTAACTCTGTGCGAGATAGATCTGCATCAGGGGTGCCAATTAATTTATCGGCATTCGGTCCGAAAACTTTCCAAACGTTACGAACCGAGATCATCGACGATGATGACATTTCTCCTCCGAGCTTTCTATTTTTCTGCGAACCAGCCAGATTTTCCTGGCTTATTGTTGGTCCAAATGTGTTTACTTTCAAGGAATTCTGAGAGGCCGTGCTCTCCTAATTCTCGACCAATGCCGGATGCCTTGAAGCCGCCCCACTCAGCCTGAGGTTTGTATGGGCCGTAATCATTTACCCAAACAGTTCCGTGGCGAAGTGCTCTAGATACTCTGCGAGCCCTAGCTTCATCTTTAGTCCAGACCGCACCGCTTAAACCATAAATAGTGTCATTAGCAATTTGAATTGCTTCTGCTTCAGTCTCAAATGTTTCAACTGTGATTACCGGGCCAAAAGATTCCTCCTGGACGCAACTCATTTTGGTATTGCAATCATCAAGAACTGTTGGTGGGAAGAAATTGCCTTTGGCAAAATCTCCTTCAGTTAACTTTTTGCCTCCGACTAAGAGCTTTGCACCTTCAGCCACACCCTTTTCAACGTACTCTTGAACTTTGTTCAAATGTGTTGAGCTAATAAGTGGGCCGGTTTCGGCATCTGCAGATGTTGGTCCACCTAATTTAATATCTTTTGCGCGGCGCACAATTTCATTTACAACTCTGTCGTGAATGCTCTTCTCTACAATTAAGCGTGTTCCGGCAGAGCAAACCTGACCTGAATGCAGAAAGCCTGCGGTAACTGCATTGTCGATTGCAGCGTCAATATCTGAATCCGCAAAGATGATGTTTGGATTCTTGCCACCTAATTCAAGTGCAACCTTTTTAATTGTCTTTGATGCAAGCGACATAATGCGCTGGCCAATTCCCAGACTTCCTGTGAATGAGACTAAATCGATACGCGGATCTGCAGTCAGAAGATCGCCGATTGATGAGCCTTTTCCAAGAATCAGATTCGCTACGCCAGCAGGAACTCCTGCTTCATCAATTAACTTAAATAGATGTATAGCTGTTGAAGGGGTCAATTCCGCTGGCTTAACAATGAAGGTGCAACCTGCAACAAGTGCTGGTGCAACTTTCCAAGAAACCTGCAATAGCGGGTAATTCCAAGGCCCAATTAGTGTGCAAACACCAACTGGCTCATGAACTACGCGTGAATCAATATGTTCCATACCTACATTTACTTCGCGTACGTGCTGCTTTTTGCCGATTTCAGCAAAGTGACGGAAACATGCGATTACATCTGCAATGTCATATTCCGCTTCAACCAAACGCTTGCCAGTGTCGTCGCTTTCCAATTTTGCAAGAATCGCAAGATCGCGTTCCATCAAGTCGGCGATTTTTCCGACTAATGCTGCACGCTTTTCAAATCCCCAATTTGGAAATTCACCTTCATCGAATGCGGTACGAGCTGCAGTAATTGCAAGTTCAACATCTGCCCCAGTTGCTTCTGCAACCGTTGCAACCAAATGTCCATCCGCTGGACTAATTACATCGCAGGTCTGGCCTTCAACGGGTGAAGACCACTTACCGTTAATGTAAAGAGTATTACTCACCTAGCTCTGATTTTCTCTTGGCAACAAAGTCAGTTAAGCCGGTAAGAATTGATGAATCCAATTCTGGTTGTACATACTCTTCCAACTTCTTCTTCCAAATTTCCTCCGCACGTGCTCGAGTATCTTTCGCACCAAGGCGTGTCCAACGATCGAAGTTATCGCTGTTGGTTAGGAATGGACGATAGAAGCAATCACGGAAACGTTCCATAGTGTGCGCTGCTCCAAGGAAGTGACCGCCGTGGCCAACTTCAGTGTGAGCGTCGAATGCAAGAGATGCTTCATTAAATTCAAGCGGAGTAAATTCAGCCATCAATGATTGCAAAATTTCTACGTCAACAATGAACTTGTCGTATGAAGAAACCAATCCACCTTCCAACCAGCCAGCTGTATGAAGAACGACGTTGGTACCAGCTAAGAATGTTGGCAACATGGTCATAAGTGTTTGGTAACCAGCTTGGGCATCAACAGATTGTGAAGAATTTAAGCCTCCACCACCACGGAATGGCAGATTAAAGCTACGTGCAATCTGGCCCGTGCAAAGTAGGCCAATTCCTGATTCAGGAGTACCGAATTGTGGTGAACCTGATTGCATATCCACGTTTGAAAGGAAAGAACCAAATACCACTGGTGCACCAGGGCGAATTAACTGTACGAGTGCAATACCTGTTAGCGCCTCTGCGATTTGCTGTGCAAGAGTCGCTGGAATTGTCACTGGCGACATCGCACCCATCAAAAGGAACGGTGTGCAGATAACTGGCTGACCTGCAAGCGCATATTCGCGTAGCGAATCAAGCATGCGATCATCCCAACGCAATGGAGAGTTGCAGTTAACTAGAGAGATAAGTGCAGGCATCTCTTCAATTGCCTTGCGGCCACCATGAATAATTTCTGCCATTGCAATTACGTCGCGCGCATTCTCAGCAGTTACAACGTTACCCATAAAGAATTTGTCGGTCAGAGTTGCTTGGGCAAATGCCATATCTAAGTGGCGTGAATCAAGTGAAAGATCATTAGGTTCTACAACAACGCCACCGACTGAGTCGATTGAATCAAAGCTCTGTGCAAGTTTGCAGAAATTCTGGAAATCTTCAAAAGTTCCATCGCGACGTACGCCATCCTTTTGAACGAATGGTGGGCCATAAACAGAACCGAATGCCATGTGGTTGCCGCCAACCTTTGAGTTATTCTTTGGGTTGCGAGCGCGAAGAGTGAATTCAGATGGCGCCTTTGCAACTTGCTTTAAAATCCATTCAGGATCGAACTTAACGTTCTCGCCTTCAACAGTTTGTCCTGCTTCGCGCAACATGTCGACGGCCCACGGACTTGCAAACTCGATACCGATTTCAGAAACAATTCGTTTCCAACCAGCTGTAAGTGTTGCCATCGATTCTTCGCTCATGATTTCGTAGCGAGGCATTTTGTTCTCGAACATTTTGCGCCTTCCTATTCCTCTATTGCTTCTCCTAAAAAGGAGTTTCACTCTTGACCGAAGATAACCATACGGAATACGCTCATGTAATGGAACAGGCGTTCCATATATTGGAACGTTTATTTAGACACCAAAGGCGGTGAAGTTATGGCGCTAACTGGCACACAAGCTGTCGATCGCGCGACTTCACTATTAATTGCAATTCTAAATTCGCCAGAACCTCCTCTACTTTCAGAACTTGCACGTCAATTGGGTTTACCAAAATCAACTACCTCCAGAATTCTTGGCGCACTTGAACGTCAAGGCTTGGTGCGCAGAGATCGCAACAGCGCATACCTTGGCGGCGAAGTTCTACTTAAATATGCATCAACGCAAAATCAAGATGCTGCTTTAGTTGCGCGCATGCGACCAGTTTTAGAATCTTTAGCAGAGAAGACCTCAGAATCAGTTAACTTAGCTGTCCCAGGGCATGATGATCTTAAGTTAATTGATCAAGTAGATGGCAAGCACTTGTTAGGTGCAACAAATTGGATTGGCAGAAACGTTCCATATCACGCATCTGCTTTAGGAAAAGTTTTATTGGCATTCGGTGCAGCACCTGTTCCAACAGGAACGCTACAGACAAAAACTGCTCGCACAATTACTACCCGCACACTACTTAACTCAGAACTAGAAAAAGTTCGCAAAGCGGGTTATGCAATTATTGATAACGAACTTGAAGATGGTTTAGTTGCAGTTGCAGCACCTGTCTTTAACCACGATGGCAAGGCGATTGCAGCAATCTCAATCTCTGGCCCAGATGCGCGCATTGGTCGCGATCAACTAAATAAGTTTGGTGAACTCATCATCAAAGAGTTAAAAAAGAACAGCACAAACAATGGAAAGGCAGGCGCAGCATGAGCCACGAAGATATCCTCAAAGGTTTATTTGATGAGACTCTGGTCGGAAATGCTCCAGCAGTACTCGAACTAACAAATAAAGGCCTTGCAGAGGGAATGACCCCTTCTTCGATTCTCTTTGATGCGCTTATTCCTGCGCTTGAAGAAGTTGGAGCACGTTTCGAACGTGGCGATTTCTTCGTTCCAGAAATGCTTATCTCAGGTAAGGCAATGTCTGGTGCGCTTAACGTTTTACGCCCACTTTTGGCTTCAACTGGCGCTGAAACAGTAGGCACTTTCCTGATGGGAACCGTTAAGGGCGACGTTCACGATATCGGCAAGAACCTTGTAAACATCATGCTCGAAGGAGCTGGTTTCGAAGTTATTGATATTGGTGTTCAGGTTGCACCTGAGAAGTTTGTTGCAGCAATCAACGAACATAAGCCAGACATTGTTGGCATGTCAGCATTCTTAACAACAACAATGCCGATGTTCAAGGTTAACATTCACGAAATCAATAAGTTAATATCGTCCATACTCTAAATTTTAGTAAAATGCTGACTCTTAAATCACCACAGCTGTCCCAAATATGACGAAAGTAATTGATTCAAGAAGTGATAACCATTTTGTGAGAGAAAAGAGAG
>JALQWD010000001.1 GCA_023260175.1 Candidatus Nanopelagicaceae bacterium
ACATCTGCACTATCAAAACCTAAACTAACATTCTCTTTCACTGTGCCTTTTATAAGTAATACATCTTGCGGGACGTAGGCAATTGCCCCCGGCCATTCATGGATAGCCTGAGTAGGCGAAACACCAGAATTAATTTCGAAGATTATTTTCTCATCTTCGGTGGCATCTTTCTCTTCGACAATTTTAAGCAGAAGGTTTTGATCGTCTCTAATAATGCGACCATATCCAGTTGGATCTGGCTGTTCTGCTGTTAGTACCGAAGCTGTATATCCTCCTGAATTATGCGCAGTCACAAATTCTTTTAAAGTTTGGCCGGATAGCATTGGAGTATCGCCTGCCAAAATCAGAACATTGCCGCTCTCGTTTACGCCGTCTAGCGCTACTTGCACTGCGTGACCGGTGCCATTTCTTTCGGCCTGGAAAACTGTGATTGCATCTGGCGCGATCTGTGAAAGATGAGACTCAACCTCTTCGCGACCGGAGCCAACGACTACCCGCACCGTATTTGGATTTACGCTCTCTAGCGCATGAAGCACGTGGCCAAGCAGAGAGCGACCTGCAATTGAATGCAACACTTTTGGAGTTTGTGATTTCATGCGAGTTCCCTCGCCGGCAGCCAAAACAATCGCTTGCTTTATCACGCGCTAATTCTATTCGTAATTTGCTACAGGTGGCTCCGCCACCTGGTATCGATCCAGGACCCTGGGCTTCAAAGGCCCATGTGCTAGCCACTACACAATGGCGGAACCCGTATTCTCCCGTAAAAGGCGCATTTCGCCAAAATCGTTAAATCTCTGGTTTACGCTACGGAGGTAAATGAACGATAGAACTGATAAAACCGATAAAGATGAAGTAGATCGCCTGGTATCTGCTTGGCAGAGCGAACGTCCCGATTTGGATTTCTCTCCTTTGGCAGTGCTCTCTCGCATTACTCGAATCTCAAAACATTTAGATATTGCGCGACGTAATGCCTTCGCAGATTTAGATACATGGGGCTTTGATGTTCTTGCAACTCTTCGTCGAGTTGGAGATCCGTATCAACTATCGCCCGGCCAACTAATTCAAGAAACCATGGTTACAAGTGGCACCATGACAAATCGCTTAGACCGACTTGAAGAACTTGGACTCATCACTCGTTCACAAGATCCGACGGATGGGCGCGGAAGTTTGGTTACCTTAACTAAAGCTGGAGCAAAAGCAGTTGATAGTGCAATGGAAGATTTATTAAGTCGCGAAAGAGAGCTACTAAAAGTTTTAAATAAAGGCGAACAAGCTCAGTTAGCCGCGTTGCTTCGCGAACTTGCTATTCACTTCGAATAATTTTTGCACCGTGCACCGGTCCTTGAGCGCGTGCAACGCTACCGACTACTCCACTAGATGTAAGCGCTACTGCTAAATCTAAAGAATGATCTTCATCAGCAACTAGGAATGCAACTGATGGGCCAGAACCAGAAACAATCCCGCCAAGTGCGCCATATTCGTGTCCGGTTTCAAGTATTAAACGGAGCGCAGGGCGCAAACTAATTGCTGCCGCTTGTAGATCGTTGCTTAATGATTTTCCTACGCGCACAGAGTCACCGGAAAGCAAGGCTTGAAGAAGTTCGTCATTTAACGAAGGAGCCTTTATATCCAAGCCGGTACGCAAACGATCACATTCGCCATAAACAGCAGGCGTTGATAAACCATTGCTAGATACCGCTATTACCCAGTGATAATTTCCGCGAGAAAGCGCTGGTGTTATTTCATCACCATGGCCGCGACCTACAGCAGTGCCGCCGTGCAACATAAATGGAACATCACTGCCTAAATTTCTGGCAATTTCGCTCAATTCATCTTTTGATAAACCTAAGCCATAAAGGTGGTCAATTCCTAGAAGCGTAGCTGCCGCATCTGCACTACCACCTGCCATTCCGCCGGCAACCGGAATGTTCTTTTCAATTTCAATATCTATGTCTTCGGCGATTTCGAATTTGTCCGCCATCAATTTCACAGCTTTATAGACCAAATTACTTTGATCTAGCGGTACGCCATTTGTGTAATCGCCTTTGATGGAAATATTGAATTGACTGCTTCGCGAAATTTTTAAAGTATCCTGAAGCGAAACAGCTTGAAAGACCGTGACCACTTCATGGTAGCCATCAGATTTTTTCGGGCCGACAGAGAGTTGCAAGTTGACCTTTGCAGGGACTTGAACTTCTACCGATTTACGCATGGTAAAAGACTAGTAGTTAATTAATAGTTTTGTGATGCAATCGCGGTGTATGCCGTTATGTCTAAAGCCTCACCACGTAATGTCGGATCAATGCCAGCCGCGGCGATAATAGATTCTGCATTAACTCCTAGTACCGTAGACATTGCAGATCTAATCATTTTACGTCGTTGCGAAAAGGCGGCATCGATTAGCGCAAAAACTCGCTTACGAAACGCTTCGTCGCCAAGTGCTTGATGACGTTTGAAATAAACTAACTTGGAATCAACATTTGGAACTGGCCAGAAGATTGTTCTTGCAACATTCCCCGCCAACTCAAGATCTGCCCACCAGGCACCTTTTAAACTTGGGACTCCGAAATCCTTATTTCCAGGCTTTGCAGCTAAACGATCAGCAACTTCAGCCTGCACCATCACTACACCTTCTCGTAGAGATGGGAAACGTTCTAACAAATTGAGAAGGACCGGGACTGAAACGTTATATGGAAGATTCGCCACTAAAACTGTTGGATCTTTAGGAAGTTCCGTGACATCAAGTGCATCTTGATTTATAACAATTAAATCAGCGGTTGGATTATGGGCGTTAACAGTTTCTGGAAGTTGCTTAGCCAATCGCGCATCAATTTCCACTGCAATTAATGGAGCCCCGGTTTCTAGAATTGCCAATGTTAATGAACCTAAACCAGGTCCAATTTCTAAGGCCACATCATCGCTGGTTAAGTGAACTTGTCTAACAATTTTCTGGCAGACATTGCCATCAATTACAAAGTTCTGTCCTAATCCTTTTGATGGATTTAGATCCAACTTTGCCGCTAATTCTCGGATCTCCGTTGCGCCAAGTAAAGTCATTATTCAAAAGACCCAAATAAACGAATTGCGTTTGCAGAAGTAACCGCAGCAATATGTTCTGGATCGACTCCGCGCTCTTCCGCAATGAAACGGACAATATTTGCAATCTGCGCCGGAGTATTAAGCGCACCGCGATGCGGAGTTGGCGCTAAGAACGGAGAATCGGTCTCAACAAGCAATAGCTCATCTGGCACATATTTAACCGCCTCACGAAGCGCGGGTGCATTCTTAAATGTCACAGTGCCAGCGAAAGAGAGAATGTATCCGCGTTCAATGCATTTCTTGGCCATCTCCACATCGCCTGAAAAACAATGAAAGACGGTCTTTTCTGGAGCCCCTACCTCTAGCAATACAGAGAGGACATCATCGTGAGAATCGCGATCGTGAATTACCAGCGCCTTCTTGGTTCGCTTTGCCAAATCAATATGCCACT
>JALQWD010000007.1 GCA_023260175.1 Candidatus Nanopelagicaceae bacterium
AAGGTACTAATTCGTTTTGCCACGGTATCGCTACTTGGGCTTAAGCGTTCATGTGGCAAGGTTTCCCAAGCTGGAAATTCAAGAGTATCTGGATGACATTCCTTTATCTCTTTTACTAAATCTTCTGCCGCTCTAGATGATGCAGTTATTACTAAGAGCGGTTTACGTTCGGCACGTAGCGAAATCAAATATGCATATGAGGATGGTGGTGCAATTAGATCGTGATTGGAATTAAGGGCATCGTCAATTTCTTGATTGCTGAGCGGTAATAAACCTCGCATTTGATGCTCCTTTCCAGATAATGGGATAAATGCCCATTAGCCCCATTCCCAAAAGGGAGGGGGGCTCTAACTAACTAACCTACGTTTCATATCTTATTGAGTACCTGAGATGATTTGCCAATGAGCGCGGAGAGCCAATTACGTCAATTGCAGATGCAAGACGATGCATCTTTGCGTAGCGATGTCCGCGCACTTGGAGAGCTTCTTGGCCAATCGCTTGTTCGCCAAGAGGGTCAACCACTTCTGGATTTAGTTGAAAAAGTTCGCGCTGCAGTCCGTGCCGGCCATGGAGAAGCCGAACTTAAAGATGTAAATGTCGATCAAGCAGTACAGCTAGTTCGCGCATTTAGTACCTATTTTCATCTTGCAAACGTCGCAGAACAAGTTCACCGCTCAAGAGTTTTGGAGAGCGAGCGATCACAGAGTGGTTCTTGGATTGCGCAAGCGGTAGATAAAATTGAAGAAGCGCGTAAGTCTGGTCACGAAATAAAGAATGATGAGCTGCAGCATTGGTTAGCTGATTTTTCAGTACGTCCTGTTTTCACAGCACACCCAACTGAGGCATCTCGCCGTTCTGTTCTAAGCAAATTAGCTCAAATTTCTGATTTGTTAGAAGCGCCAGCTAGTCGAGTGCGCGATGCCCGACTTTCAGAAGCGATTGACCTGCTCTGGCAGACTGATGAATTGCGCGTCGAACGCCCATTGGTAATAGATGAGGCAGTAAATGCTCTTTATTATCTTGATGATTTATTTAGATTAACTGTCCCTGAAGTTTTGGATGAATTTGCTGTAGAGGTTGCGCGTCTCGGAGTACAGATTCCACCAACTGCAAAGCCACTTTCGTTCGGTACTTGGATTGGTGGCGACCGCGACGGAAACCCAAACGTAACCCCAGACGTAACTCGCGAAACAATTGTGGTCCAGGTAGGGCATGCAATTCGCGTCATTTCAGAAGCTATGTCAAAGCTTCGTCAGTCACTTTCAATTTCAACACGCATCATCAACGTTTCACAAGAGCTTAAGGATTCGGTAGAGCGCGACTTAGCTAATATCCCTGAGTTTGAGGCTCGATATCGTCGATTAAATGCGCGTGAACCATACCGATTGAAAACAACTGCAATTGTGCACCGCCTTGAATTAACTCGTAAACGTCATGCTGCAGGAGCACCGCATATTCCTGGTCGCGATTATGCAAATACAGAAGAACTATTAGTTGATCTAAATATCATGCGTGATTCACTTCTTGAAAATCATGGAGAGCTAATTGCAAAGGGCGAACTAGAGCGCATAATCCGTGTCGTATCTGCATTTGGGCTTATTCATGCAACTATGGATGTTCGCGAACATTCCCAAGTGCATCATGCAGCTTTAGCTAACTTTGGTATTGCTGCGGATTATTCAGATCAACAACCTAATCAGCGCTTTGATACTTTGATTGCCGAATTGGCTAGCGCTTCCTTGCGTGGGCCTAAAGATTTAGATGCGCAGAGCGCAAAGACCTTGGATACCTTTAGGGCTATAAATGAATTAATTTCGCAGTTCGGCCCTGAAGTTATTGAAACTTATATTGTTTCGATGACTAAGCAACCGGATGATTTATTAGCTGCGGCCGTTCTTGGAAAAGAGGCCGGGCTAGTAGATATCAATGCTGGTGTAGCGAAAATTGGTTTTGCTCCCCTACTTGAAACCGTTGCAGAGCTACGCGCCGCAGATGTAATTCTGGAAAAGCTTTTATCTAATCCGACATATCGCAAATTAGTTTCACTGCGTGGCGATGTCCAAGAGGTAATGCTTGGTTACTCTGATTCAAACAAAGATGCAGGTATTGCAACTAGCCAATGGGAAATTCATCAAGCGCAACGTCGCCTTCGCGATATCGCTATGAAATATGGCGTAAAGCTACGTCTATTCCATGGTCGCGGCGGTTCTGTAGGTCGCGGTGGCGGACCAACTTATGATGCATTAATTGCGCTTCCGTGGGGATCACTTGATGGCCAAATAAAGATGACCGAACAAGGTGAAGTTATCTCCGATAAATATTCGATTCCAATGTTGGCACGTGAAAACGTCGAATTAACTTTGGCAGCTGCACTTGAAGCTACTGTATTAAATCGTGGCCCACGCCAACCTAAAGAAGATTTGAAGCAATGGAATGATTGCATGGAGTTAATCTCTGAGAATTCTTTCCAGCGCTATCGCAATTTGGTTAGCCATCAAGATCTACCTGCTTACTTCTACTCTTCAACTCCAGTTGAGCAGTTGGGCGATATGTTCTTGGGTTCTCGCCCATCACGCCGCCAAGGCGCAAATGATGGAATTGAAAACCTCCGCGCAATTCTGCAAGTCATGAGGGGCATCTCCAGCTATGGCAGTTGAAGGAAATTTCTGATGCAGCCCTGTCTGCCATGTCAGCAAGGTATGATCGAGGTCAATGCCACTGGCCCGCAACTCTGACAAAGCGTTTAAAAAATTTGGCAAAAGCCGCAAAACCACAACCCGCAAAAAAATGTCCTGCAGAGTGGATTGATGACTCAGTCGCTCTTCCGCCACCAGCCTCGAACGTTCAGTGGATAACTCAAAGTTCTCTGTCCAAACACGAAAATATCC
>JALQWD010000096.1 GCA_023260175.1 Candidatus Nanopelagicaceae bacterium
TATGACACCATGCAGTTTGTTCGCCCTGACATCATGACCATCTGCTTAGGCCAAGCAGCATCTGCTGCCGCAATCTTGTTAGCAGGCGGAACTAAGGGCAAGCGCATGGCGCTACCTAATTCACGTATCTTGATTCACCAGCCATATTCAGAAGGCGGCGGTCAGGCATCAGATATCGAATTGCAGGCAAAAGAAATTCTGCGAATGCGCGAATTACTTGAGGTAATGCTTGAAAAGCATTCGACAAAGAGCAAAGAACAGATCTCTGCTGATATCGAACGCGACAAGATTCTTACTTCACAAGAAGCTGTCGAATACGGGCTTATTGATCAGGTGCTAACTTCACGCAAAGCAAAACCAACTGCTTAATTTCTAAGCAGCTCTCTAATGTCAAAACTCCGCCGGTTATTTCAGCCTGGCGGAGTTTTTTCACATAGGGATTTCCGCAGAGTCTTTCTCTCAACAACTTTGATGTCGGTTGGTGGCGGTGCGCTACCAATGGCAGTTGCAATCGTCATTATTGATACTGGCGGCAATGCCACAACTCTCGGCATGGTTATGGCCGCCAGAACACTTAGCTTTGCTATCTTTGTAATGGTCGGCGGAGTTTGGGCAGATCGCATCAGACGTAAACATGTAATGATGGCTGCAGATTTATCGCGTGCTCTATTAACTATTGCGTTGATTCTAGTTTCAGGCGATAACTCGCCACGTTACTTCATGGCAATCATTCTCTTTTTAATCGGAATCGGTGATGCCTTCGGCGGACCTGCATCTGGCGCAATCATGACTTCGATCTTGCCCGATAATTTATTAAAGCAAGGAAATGTTTTCCGTGGAGCAGTAGCGCGAATGGGCGGCATCATTGGTCCAGCAATCGGCGTTGCTGCAGTTGCAATTATTGGCGCACGTCTTACTTTTTCAATATCTGCGATTGCTTGTTTCGGAAGCTTCTTACTTCTCTCTGGCGTCAAAGAAGCTGGGCATGTAGCTAAAGAGAGCCACGAACCTTTATGGATTGAGATGAAAGAAGGCATCCGAACCGTGCGCGAAATGCCATGGGTTGGTGCGATGATTTTGATGGCATCTTTCCAGCTAATGGTGGTTATCGCCTCAGAGAACGTTCTACTACCGATTATTACAAAACGCGAATTTGAAACAAACACGGTCATGGCGATGGCAACAACTTCTTTTGCAATTGGCGGAACCGTTGCTTCTATTCTTTCTCTGAAGCTAAAGACAAAAACACCTGGAAGATTTACTTTACTTACCTGGTCGCTCTTTGCGCTTGTCCCATTCTCTTTGGCATATCAAGATTCAAAGATCCTAATTGTCATCGCATACATCTTGGCAGGCGTTTCAGTTGGACCATGGGATGCATTCTGGCCATCTGCAATTCAGCGCGAAGTACCAAAAGATAAACAAGGTCGAGTATTTGCATTAGATCACGCAGGCTCTGTGGGACTTATGCCATTAGGCATGGCGCTTACTGGGCCAGTAGTCGGTTTAATGGGCGAGAAGAGCTTCTTGATTTTTGCTGGAATTTTTCATCTAGTAGTTAATGTGATTGTTTATCGAGTACCCGGCGTCAAAGAGATGAAAACTCCAGTCAATTCCTCTAAGAGCGAACAGGTTTAAGCGCAAAACCCCACGCACAATCACGCTCTGACTAATAAAATTTCGCATATCAATTTCCCCACAAGGAGCGCAGAATGACCCGAATCGGTGAAGCCAACGAACTATTGAAATGTTCGTTCTGTGGCAAAACCCAGAAGCAAGTTAAGAAG